>DASSXJ010000312.1 GCA_035703895.1 bacterium
CGTCTCCCCCCTTTTCCATGACGAGCTTGCTGTCCAGGATCCCGAGGCCGGGGTGCGAGAGAATCGGGACGATCGAGGGCTGCGGGGCTTTCGTACGGATCACCACCGTCCGCGGGTCCGGCGCGAGCACCTCCTGCACGCCATCGAAGAGGAAGATGGTGTTGGCCTTGAGGTTGAGGATGCGGTCGAACGACCATTTCACGTCCGCGGACGTCAGCTCGTTGCCGCTCGCGAACTTAACCCCGGATCGGAGCGAGAAGGTATACGTCCGCCCGTCGGCGCCGACCTTCCAAGCCGTCGCCAGGAGCGGTTTGGGTGCTTTCAGGTCCTCCGCCTCGAACGTAACCAGGGTGTCGTAGGTCACCTTCTCCATCATCATCCCGGTCACTTCGATGGTCCGGCCGGGATCCTGGGTCCGGATGTTCGAAAGGTTGGTGCCGACGAGCAACGTCTTGCTGTCCCCGGCCGGCGCGGCGCGCACACCTCGGAACGGCAGCGTGTGGACCGCCACGGCAAGCCCGGCTCCACCACCAACGGCCTGAAGAAAGGTCCGGCGGCTCAGACGCCTCATGTGAGGTCTCCCTCCTCGGTGCGGGATGGTGCGTTACCTTCTCATTCAGGGAGACCCTTTCCTGTCGTGTCTTGGCTGTCAGCCTTCGCGGCCGGTAGGGCTCTCGGGGGCGTGCGGACGGTACCGGGTCATGATCGCCTGCAACTCGTCCAGCGGGAGCGCATCTACGGTCCCTTTGAACCCCACCATCGTCTCAGCGGCGGTGAGCGCGTTGAGAATCGATTCTTCCACTGCTTCCGCCGCGCCCTCGAAAAAGGGATCGAGATGCTGGTGCGGCAACATCTGGAGCGCGTGCGGGCTCTGGGCGTCCACGGGCAAGTGGTTCCCCGTGGCGAACGCGAGGAAGATATCACCGCTCGAGTTGAAGCCGATTCCGCCGACCCGCGCCAACCCGACAGTGGCCCGCTGGGCGAGACGCTTGCACTGGCCGGGCAGCAAGGGCGCGTCCGTCGCCACGATGACGATGATCGACCCTTTGGGGGACGGGGCCGTCCACCGAGACTCCAGCTCTCGCCCGACCGGCACGCCGTCCACCCGGAGGTGACGCATCGCGCCGTAATTGGCCTGGACCAGGGCGCCCACCACGTGGCTTCCTGCCCGGCTCTCGACCACCCGCGATGACGTCCCGATCCCGCCCTTGAACCCGTGGCACCGCATCCCCGTGCCGCCACCCACGTTTCCCTCAGCGACGTGACCTCCGGCTGCCGCCGCGAGAGCCTCGTGGGCGTGTTCTGTCGAGACATGAAACGCGTCGATGTCGTTGAGCCATCCATCATAGGTCTCCGCCACGACGGGAAGCGTGAACCCCTTGACGTACCCATGGTCAACGCCGAAGGCCACGAGCGCGTCCCGCACGACCCCCACCGCGTGTGTGTTCGTGATGCCGATCGGACCATTCAACATTCCCGATTCTTCCAGCCAGAGGAGCCCCGTCATCTCGCCGTTGCCGTTGAACGAATGGAACCCGGCAAACGCGTGGTCCTCCCAGATGGCTCCCTCTCGAGGGACCACCATGGTGACCCCCGTCCGGGCCATCCGCGGGGCATCCCAGATCAACGTGCGGTGACCGACCAGTACCCCCGGCACGTCAGTGATGGCATTGTGCGGGCCGGTGGGCATCCGCCCGATGGTGATCCCCAAGTCTCGCACACGCACTCGCGCCATCGTACCTCCTCCCTATGATGGGGCCTCCGAGTCACGCAGTTCCGGAATGATCCACAGGGGCGGCCGGCCCTGCTCCATGCGCATGATGTTCGAGAAGCCGTTGGCGAACCGCCTGGGCCAGCTCTCGCGCGTCGGGCCCGCAACGTGCGGCGTGGCAATGACCCTGGGGCCCAGCGCGAGAAGCGGGTGATCCGGCGGAGGCGGTTCCTTCGTGAAGACGTCCAAGCCCGCCCCGCGGAGACGGCCCGACCGAATGGCGTCCGCCAGGGCCGTTTCGTCCACGAGTCCTCCACGGCTCGTATTGATGAGGACGGCGCCGGGCTTCATGATCTCGAAGACACGGCGGTCCACCAGGCCTCGCGTCTGGTTGGTGAGAGGGGCGTGGAGGCTGAGGATATCGGCGTTCGACACGAGCGTGTCAAAAGGGACGAAGACCGCGCCGAGGTCCTTCTCGATCGCCTCAGGAAGGCGAAGGAGATCGTAGTAAAGCAGCCGCGCCCCAAAGGCACGCACGCGCCGCGCCACTTCTTGCCCGATGTGACCCATGCCGACGAGCCCGACCGTCTTGCCGAACAACTCCAGGACGACCAGGCCGGCCGGATGTCCTGAGCGCAGGCCTGCATCACACGCCGTCAGGTTCTTCAGCACGGCGAGCATCAACATCACGGTGTGCTCCGCCACGGCGATCGCGTTGGCGCCCCCGTTTCCGGCGACGAGGACGCGGTACTTTCGGAGCGATGCGATATCCAGTTTCTCGTACCCGGCGCTGAGCAATTGCACGAGGCGCAGAGCCCCCATCTGCGCGTAGACTCGTGGGGATGGCTCGCGACGGACGAACCCCATCAGATAGTCCGCGGATTCCAAGCGATCGATCAGGTCATCCTCCGAAGCCTCGGCGGGGACCCACGTCAAGGTCAGTTCGGGGGGCTTCGCCCGGAGCGCCTCGGCCTGCAAGGCCTCGCTGAGGCTCGGCCACATCGCCACCCTGCCCATCTTGATCAGCCTCCGCACACTGACTGCACCGGCTAGCGAACCGGGATGTTCAGCAATACCACCCAGTACTGCAGCGACTGGAGGCCGAATCCGGAAAGGACCAGCAGGGCGCCGAAGGCGCCGAGCCGTCGTTCCGGCAGATGATCTGCCCACCATTCAACGAACGGGCTCATAGTCCCCACAATCCCGCCGACGATCGCGACGATGAGTCCGATCTTCAACCCAAAGAGGGGGCCGATCATTCGTTCTTGGGTCAGGGCGCCGGCCAGCACTCCCGCCACCCCGATGAGGAGCCCCCGCACACACGTCGCCAGGAGTTTCTCCCGGCTGAAGCGGGGCCGCGCGACCGGATGGTACTCATCGGACGGGGAGAACCTGAACGCATAGGCCGTGATGAGACCGATCGCGGCGAAGAGGCCGAACATCGTGCCGAATCTGATCCCAAACGTCCATCCCCCCGCCATACCCGGAACCAGACCCCGGAAGAGCGCGAACGGGACGGTCGTCAACAGCGTGGGGCGTCGCCCCTCGGGACTGGCGCTGGCGCGCCAAAACTCCAGCCCAAGGGCGATGCCGAGTCCGGACCCTGCGATGAGGCCAAACCTCAAGCCCAACGGCAGCCCGAATCCCAGACCGAAGACGAGGCTGTATGTCACGATCCTCGTGATGAGTCGGAGTGGTCCCTTCCGGCCTCCGAGCAGATCATAGGCGAGGTAGAGACCGCCCATGAGATCTAACAGGATCCCAGCGAGGTTAATGGCAGCGAGCGTGTGGCGGTCCATAATGGCCCCATTGTACTCTTGGAAATGGCCCTTCAATATGCCCATTATACGCGCTACCATAGAACCGAAGGACGATGAACCAGGGAAGGTGAGCACGCTCATGGGCATCCTTGCCGAAGATATGAAGCGGGTGGTGCGGGAGCAGCGGTTGGGCTACGTGGCCACCGTCTGCCCGGATGGCACGCCAAACCTCTCTCCCAAGGGGACGACGGCCGTGTGGGACGACGATCATCTCGTCTTTGCCGACATCTGCTCCCCCGGGACGATCGCCAATCTTGCGAAGAACCCCGCGCTCGAGATCAACGTCGTCGACCCTATCGCGCGCAAGGGATACCGATTCAAGGGATCGGCGACCGTAGTCACCGAGGGCGCGTTGTTCGATCGGATCATAACTTACTATCGACGTGAGCATGGCCTCGCCGATGGGATCGCCGAGAGGATCCGCCATATCGTTGTCGTGAAGATTGAGCGAGCGCTTCCGCTCGTCTCTCCTGCATACGATGATGGGACAACGGAAGGCGATGTGGTGAGAAAGTGGAGTGCCTACTACGGCACCCTGCGTCCGAATCGATCACCTCGGTAAGCAGCGGAGGAGCGGCGCCGCTGCGAAGAGAATGAGGGGCCGATAATTTCGTTAGATGACGAAAGCTCCCGGGGCACGCGGCCCGGCTCGTGTGAGGAGAGAGGATGAAGGCGCAGACGAAAGATGACAGGTTCAACCGGGTCGACCGGCACAGGGCGTTGATGGACGTGGTCCGCAACAGAATGACAAATCGGGCGTTCGCCCCGTACGACGTCCCGACAGAGCATTACGAGATGATCCTGGAAGCCGCCCGGCATGCCCCATCGGGGGCAAACGCGCAGCCATGGCACTACATCGTGGTCACCGACCCCGCGATCAAGGCCCAGCTCGGCGAACGCTTCGTGCAGGAGCAGCTCCAACGGGCCCGGCTGGGGATGAAATTCCCGACGCCCAACTACAAGGGGATGAAGACCGCCCCGGGCCTCATCGTCGTCGTGGCGGATTTCAGGTTCATCCGCGCGTTTCCGGTCCTCAGCGACGGATCGGATCTGGACCGCCGGTACAAGGCGAATGCGGAGCGCATCCTGCTGCAGAGCGTGGCGGCCTCCACGATGTGCGCCCATCTGGCTGCCGCCGCGCTCGGCTACGCGGTGTGGTGGGTCAGCGCCATCGGGCAGGAGGAGATTCAGAAAGAGTTCAAGCCGATCTTGGGCGTACC
>DASSXJ010000313.1 GCA_035703895.1 bacterium
CCCGGCATGCACTTGTAGATGCGGAGCTCGTACACCATCACCCCACCTCCTCGGACGGTTGCGCAACAGGTTCGCTGCCGTGTTGCCGCCGGCCTTGCAGGGAGGAGCGTTGCCGCCCCGGAAGCGGCTATGCTAGCATGAAACCGCGACCCCGGAGTGCGCGCATCGAAGGCGGGGTCGTAGACACAGATCCGGGGAGGGTGCCATGCTGGAGCGGATGCTGAGTCTACTGCTTGCGCTTGTTGCCGCGGGATGGCTCGTTGCGTTGCCGGGGGGGACGCCGGCGGGAGCCCAGGCGCCGCGCACCGTGACCGTGGCGCTCTATGCCGACGCGATCAGCCTCGATCCCGAGGATACCAACGACAACCTGTCCCTCTCGGTTGAGCGCGAGGTCTATGATGGCCTCCTCGGGTTCACACCCGACATGAAGCTCAAGCCGGAACTGGCGACCCAATGGGAGGCTTCACCTGACGCAAAGGTCTTCACCTTCCACCTGCGTCGGGGCGTAAAGTTCCAAGACGGCACGCCGCTGAACGCTCAGGCCGTGAAGATCAACTTCGACCGCGCCCGCGACCCCGACCACAAGATCAAGAAGTACAGCCTCTACGAGGAGATCGCGTCGGTGGAGGCGGTGGACGACGCCACCGTGCGGTTTACGTTACGGAAGCCGTTCGGCGCGATGCTCTACAACTTTGCCCACCCCAGCAGCCGGATCATCAGCCCCGCAGCCATCAAGCAGGGTGAAGAGCAGATCGCGCGGCATCCGGTCGGCACCGGCCCATTTAAGTTCGTCAGTTGGGCGCCCGGCCGGGAGATCGTGCTGGAGCGGAACCCAGACTACTGGGAGAGCGGCAAGCCCAGCGTGGACCGGATCGTGTTTCGGCTGGTCCCCGAGGACGCGTCCCGGATGGCGATGCTGTTGAGCGGGGAAGCCCAGTTTGCTTACCCCGTCCCCGGAGTGCAGGTCGACGTCGTGTCCAAGGCCGCGGGTGTGTCGGTCGACAAGCGCTGGAGCATCTATGCGTACTATCTCGCTATGAACACCCAGCACGTCCCCTTTAATACCCGAGCGGTCCGCCAGGCGATGAATTACGGGATCGACAAAGAGGCTCTGATCAAGGTCGTGCTGCGTGGGTATGGCCGGGTGCTGGACGCCCCGATCACTCCAGGAGTGGCCGGGTACAGCGCCGTCCAGGGCGGCGGATGGCCGTACGATGTGGGGAAAGCCAAGCAGCTCCTTTCCGAGGGAGGCTTCCCGCAGGGCTTCACGACGATCCTATGGACGAGCACCCAGACCGAAAGCATCCGGATCGGCGAAGCAGTCCAGCAGATGCTCGCCAAGATCGGCGTGAAAGTCAACCTCCAACCGATGGAAGCCGGGCTCCTTACCGCCGTGCGGTACAAGCCGTTCGTGGAAAACCAATCGCAGCTCAACTTGGCCGGGTGGTCGCCGTCTACAGGTGATGCGGACTGGGGGCTCAGGCCGCACTTCGACGGTGCGTCCTGGCCGCCGACCCTGTTTAACATCGCGTTCTACAAGAACCCCAAAGTCGACGCGCTTCTCCATGACGCCCTCGACACCGCCGACCAGACACGGCGAACCAAGGACTACGCTCAAGCGATGCGGATCATTTGGGACGATGCCCCCTGGGTCTTCCTGTACAATAGCCAGATCCTGGCTGGGGTCCGGAGTAGTGTGGGCGATGTCTATGCGCTTCCGGACGGAACGGTGGACCTGCGGACGGCGAACCTGACGGGCAAATAGCGGATCAGGTCGCAGGGGGGCGCCGCCAGTGTTCCGGTATGCCCGGCGGCGGCTGTGGCAGATGATCCCGATTCTCTTGGGGGTCTCGCTCGGAGCGTTCGCCTTCAATCACGCCATCCCGGGGGATCCGGCGAGACTGCTGGCCGGTCCCGATGCGAGTGCGGCCGACGTCGCAGCCGTCCGAGCTCAACTGGGCCTCAATCAGCCGCTCCCCGTTCAATACCTCTATTTCCTGAAGAACGCCCTGGCCGGCAACTTTGGACGCTCCTACCGCAGTCGCGAACCGGTCACTCAGGTCCTTGGGAAGCACTTTGGCCCCACCTTGATGCTGTCCCTGGCCGGGATCGTCATCGCGACCATCGCCGGGCTGGGAGTCGGCACCCTGCAGGCGGTCCGCCGAAACTCGCTCGCCGATTACGCGAGCACGGTGATCTCGGTAGCGGGGATCAGCACGCCGGCATTCTTCCTCGGGTTGTTGCTCATCTTCTTATTCTCGGTCGACGTCCATTGGTTCCCCACGGGAGGGATGTCGGATGCGCGCAGCCTCGTGCTTCCGGCGGTGACGCTGGCCGCGGCCTCCGCGGCGCAGATCGCCAGGTTCGCTCGGAGCAGCCTGCTGGATGTGGTCGGCGAGGACTACGTGCGCACCGCTCGCGCCAAGGGAGTGGCAGAACGGCGCGTGCTGGTGAAACACTCGCTGCGGAACGCGCTGATCCCCGTCGTCACAGTCATCGGGTTGCAGTTCGGGATCCTGCTCGGCGGCTCCATCGTCGTGGAGACGGTGTTCACGTGGCCCGGGCTCGGGTGGTTGCTGATCCAATCGATCTCCTTTCGTGACTATCCGATCCTGACAGCAGAGATCCTGCTGTTCTCACTTGAGTTTCTCGCGATCAACTTGATCGTGGACCTCTTGTACGCGGTCCTCGACCCCCGGGTTGCCTATGCGTGAAGCCGCCGCCCTGGTTCCCACCGCCCCCGCGGCGAGGTCCGAGGGCGTCCACCGGCGGTCCTGGCTGCGGTTCGTGCGGCGGCGGACCGCGGTGGCGGGCGGCATCATCACCGCGATCTTCATCCTCGCCACCTTGCTGGGTGACTGGATCCGGCCGTATCCTCCTACCGCCACCGACTACGATCACACGCTGTCTCCGCCGTCTTTCGCGCATCTGACCGGCACCGACGATTTCGGACGGGACATCTTCAGCCGGTTGATCATCGGCTCGCGCTACTCGCTGGGCATGGGCTTGGTGGCGACTTCCGTAGGGGCGGCCCTGGGGGCATCGTGGGGGATCTCCAGTGCCTTCTATGGCCGTGCGTTCGACAACATCTCGATGCGGGCTGTGGACGTGCTGCTGGCGTTCCCCGGGATCCTGCTCGCGATCGCGATTGTGGCGATCCTGGGGCCGGGCCTGGTGAATGTCGTGATCGCGGTCGGGGTGTTTGGCGTCCCGACCTTCGCGCGCCTGACTCGAGCTCCGGCTCTGTCGGCGATGGCTCAGGAGTACATTCAGGCCGCGCACGCATTGGGGGCGGGAAGCGTTCGGATCATGACCCGCCACATCCTGCCGTCGGTCCTGCCCTCGATTCTGGTGTATGTTTCGTTGCGGATCGGTGTGACGGTGCTCACGGCTTCGGCGCTCAGCTACCTCGGCCTCGGCGTTCAGCCCCCGACCCCTGAGTGGGGGGCAATGCTGGCGAACGCGAGGCTGTTCTTGAACGTTGCGCCTCACCTGGTGCTTGCGCCGGGCATCACGATCTCGCTTGCCGTGCTCGGTTTCAATTTGCTCGGCGACGGGGTGCGGGACGCGCTCGATCCTCGTCTCCGGACGTGACGGAGGGAGCCATTCCCATGCATGGTCTCTTGCTCGTGATCGCGACGTTCTTGGCCTCCGGGGTCGAGATGGTGGAGGCGCTGACGATTGTCCTCGCGGTCGGTGTGACCCGCGGCTGGCGGTCGACCCTCGTTGGCGTCACCGCAGCCACGGTCTCGTTGGCGGTCATCGTGGCTCTTCTCGGTCCCGCGCTCACGCGCATCCCGATCGACGCCCTTCGCCTCGTGGTCGGCGCGCTGCTGCTGCTGTTCGGCATGCAGTGGCTCCGGAAGGCCATCCTCCGAGCGAGCGGCTACACGCCGCTGCACGATGAGGAAGCCGCGTTCCAGAAGCAGCTGACCGCGTCGCAAACGGCCGGCACGGTGATGCGTGCGGGGCTGGACTGGTACGCCTTTACCCTGTCGTTCAAGGGCGTGCTGCTCGAGGGATTGGAAGTGGCGTTCATCGTCGTCACCTTCGGGAGCGCGCCGGGCGGCCTTCCTCTCGCGATCTTCGGCGCGACCGCAGCCCTCGTACTCGTTGGGGCCGCCGGCATCCTACTCCACCGGCCGCTCCGCGAAGTACCGGAGAACACCATGAAGTTTACGGTGGGGCTGCTCCTCACCACGTTCGGGACGTTCTGGGGCGCGGAGGGCGCCGGGGTGGACTGGCCGGGCGGGGACGGCGCGATCCTGGCCATCCTGGCGTTCCTCATCATCGTCTCGGTTGGTCTGACCTCGCTGCTCCGGCAGCAACGGCAGCGCACCTCAGCCGCAACGGCCCCTACCCGGACGGGAGGGGGCTGAGATGGGGGCCGCGCCGTGATCGGGTTCTTCCGGTTCTGGTACGACTTCATCGTTGGTGATGACTGGACGGTCGCAGCCGGCGTGCTCGCCGCGTTGGCCGTGACCTCGCTCCTGGTACACCGGAGCGTGGCGGCGTGGTGGGTGATGCCGGTCGCCGTGAGCCTGCTGCTGTTCGCCTCGCTCCGGCGGGCCACCAAGAATGCGCACTGAGCGGATCGGCTGGCCGGCAGACGTCTCTATCGCCGTGTCGATTTCGGGCCCGGCATCGGAGCGTCTCCTTTGATGGCCCGCCAGAGAATCCGGTTCAACACCGCGGCGGGCGCCTTGTCGGCCTCTTCGATCGGCAACCGCAGCGATTCCGCTGCGCCCGGTGCATCGGGCGTATTCATCGCAGTGAGCGGTTGTTGCGGGATGCGCGCTGTGTATTCGAATCGCGTGGGTGTGTCGCTGAACGCCTCAAGCATCGGCTGAGCTGCCGCGTCGTACTGGGTCAGCGGCGGGATCCCCAAAATCAATTCGATCGTACGGAGCATCGACACCGTGCTGTACAACGTGTGATTCACAATTCCCCGCCGGACGTGGGGTCCCGCCACCAGCGCGATGGTGCGGTGGGCGTCCACATGATCGGGTCCGTTCTGGGCGTCGTCCTCGACGACGAAGATCGCCGTGTCTACACTGTACCGTGACCGCGAGACGGCCTCCGCCACGCGGCCGAGCGCCAGATCGTTATCGGCCACCATCGCCTGGGGCGTGGGAAAGGCAGGCCGGGTGCCTGCGGTGTGGTCGTTCGGGAGCCTGAGAATGGTGAGTTGCGGCAGTGTGCCCGCGCGGTCGAACTCGCGGAACTCTGCGAGCCACTCATCGATCCGGGTCTGGTCTTTCACGCTCAGGTCATACCCGTGGTAATTGGGGGCGACGTGTTCCTTGAGGGACGGCATCGCTTCGCGGCTGGGGTACTGCTCGAACTCTGTAAACTCTCCATACACCCGGTATGAGATGCCCGCTCGCGCCGCAGCGTCCCACAAGAACCCACTGCGCGGGTACGTCGCCGGTTGCCCGCCTTCAAAGTCGTAGAGGCGACCGCGATTAGAGTAGCTGGCCGGCCAGTTCTTTTGGACGTAATCGTTGGCCATCGCGGCCGTCGCCCAATTGTGCCCATCTGGGCTTACTTCGGCGTCGGTGTAGAAATTATCCAGCAGCACGAACTTCTGGGCGAGCCCGTGATGGTTGGGGGTAACATCCTGCCCGAAGAGCACGAGGGAACGATCCCCGTTGCCCTGGGGAAGATCGCCGAGCAGCTGATCATAGGTCCGGTTTTCTTTGATGATGTAAATCACGTGTTTGATCGCAGAGGGATTTCCGACCCGCCGTGGGATCGCCCGGGCCGCGGTCTCTCGCGGACCCTGCACGAGACGGTTACGGGTTTCATCGAACCTGTTGTTTTGGACGACGCGCGCAGTCGCCTCGGCCAGGGCGGGCCCAATCGGTGTGGGGATCATCGAGACCGTGCCGACGATCATGGTTTGGATGTTTTGGGTGGCCGCCGCTTGCGGTCTCGTTGGCCCGGGACCCTCCCGGTTGGGGCCCGCGCCTAACCCTTTCATATTGGTCACGAACAATGTGCGCCCGTCGCGCGAGGCGGTGACGGTCGTTGGGTACCAGGCCGTGGGGATCAGGCCAACGATCTTCGGAAGGGCAGCGGCCGGCGAGGCGCCGAGGTCGACGACCGCGACGTCATTGTTCCCCGCGTTGGCTACAAACATCCACCGTCCGTCCGGACTGACGGCGAGGCCGTCTGGAACGCTGCCTTCCGGCGCGCCCGGATACGGAGCGAGCGACAACGTCGCGACGACGTGATCGTTTGCCGTGTCGACCACAGAGACGCTATCATCGTCGGTGTTCGCGACGTAGAGTCGGGGCCGGACGGGATCGACGGCCAGCGCTCCGGGATGGAGACCTACCGTCACCGTGCCGGCAAGCGCGAGGCCGGGCCCGCGCAGGACGGTCACCGTACGTTCGCCCCAGTTGCTGACGTACGCCTTTTCGCCGCCTGAGGCGAAGGCGACGGCGAGAGGCAGCGACCCGGTCTGTGCCATCGGCCCGGGCTGTCCCGACGCGAGATCCACTGCCTGGACCCGATGGGCTAGGTTTTCCGCAACCAGCAACGTCTTCCCGTCCGGCGAGATCGCGAGGCCGGCCGGGTACACAGGTGCCCCTCGAGGTGCCAGACCAATCGGGGAGATCTCGGTGAGGCGCCCGCCTCCCGTCTCGTACACCCTGACGAGGTTGTTGCCGCCGGCGGATGCGTACAGGCGGCGTCCGTCGGGGGTCCACGAGACACCCACGTAGAGCGCATCGGGTGCGTTGTACGGGATCGTCTGTACGACCGCGCGCGCAGCCGTATCCACCAGCGCGAGCGATTGAACGCCCTGTCCGTCGTTGCTGACGGCGAGATAGCGGCCATCGGGGCTGAGCGCCGCACCCATCGGTCGGTCCCCGATGGGGATCTGCACTCCGGCGGGCGTGAGGGTCCAGTTGCCGGGGGTGATCCCCTCGGAGCCATGCGGTCCTGGCAGACGGTCGGCCCCGAGGCCGCTGGCCGCCACGAAGACGATGACCGTTCCTACGAGGAGGTACCTAACCTGCAATGCCATTGTCGACTCCTTTCGCGATTTCCCGGGCGTCAATCAAGCACGTTCAGTCTCCAGTCGTACCGATGATTCCTGAATCGAGCGCGTGATCCACGTGCCTCAAGCCAGCTCCGGCGTTCATCATCGGGGAGGTAGTGCAGCAAGAAGGCGATCACCCCTCGCCGGCCTCCGAAGTCTCCCGCAAACCGACGGAACACCTCTGGTAGCCAAAGTGCTCCGCGCTGGGCGTCGAGCGCCGCCTCAAGATTGAGGCCGCTGCGAGTCGCCAAGGTGAGCTGGCCGTCGATCCGATCGGCGTCGTATGTGCTGATCGGGGGACAGGATCGGCTGCCACAGTTCAGAGCAAAGTGGACGCGGGCGTCCGGTGGGTCGATGATCCAGGCGCCTCTGGGGTCCAGGGTGCCGAACTGCGGCCCGGGGAGAAACTGGCGCCCGCGGTTCCCCCGCAGGATGCCGTGCTCGATGTCGTCACAACTGAAGCGCACGCCGCCGATATTGTACGCAGCCCGGCGGAAGAACCCGAAGGCTCCGAACCGCCCTTCCGTGACCCGCTGCCGGATGCCGTACGTGATCACCGCATCGATGACCAGGCCGTTATAGAGGTTGAGCCAGAACGCGAGGCGCTCGTGCCGCGTGATGATGTGCGCGGGGTTGAGTTCGCGGAGCGCGGGCGTAAGGCCCCGATACACCGCGAACGCCGGATTCGTGACCAACCCCGCGTAATCAACGCGGCGGCCGGACTCGTCGATCGCAGTGGCCTTCACCTGCTGTATTGCCTGCCTGAGGTTTGCCGCGAGGGCCAGGAATCGGATAGGTGAGTCCTCTACCGGTCCGGCGTTCAAGACCTCCCGCACAGCTCCGCCGAGGACCGTGTCGAGCGCCGCCTCGCGTACGGCAACGACGCCATCGCGAACCCTCATGCCGTGCGGCGTCGCGCCGTGAGGATTTGGAGCAACACCATTGGCACCTCCCCGAATCGTTAGGGTAAGCGCACTCGCCGGCCCAACTTCGCTGGCCCGAGAAAGAATCCCCTCGACGGTCACTTCGCCGGAACTTTCGGCGCAGACTACACGCTTAAGGTGCATCCATATTCTCGTTTTTCCCGTGACCCGCCGTCATGGCCGGATGGTTGCGAATGCCGGCCTCCGGGGCAGCAGGGGCCTGCCCGGGCGCCGCCCCCCTACGATGTGCTAAACTCCCTCAAAGATGGGAACCATTCTATGCGATCCTTTTGCGCTCGATGGCTCTAGGGGGGCGGTGAAAGGATGAAGGTCATTGGGAAAGTCTACCTCCTCATGGAGGCTTCCACGCATCGAGTGGTACACATGGTGTGGAATGCCAAAGAACCATCGCCGACCGGTGAGACGCAGTTGGGTCCTGTGTTCCACGACCTCGATCACGCTGTGGATGTCGCGAAGGACTACAGCCAGGCTTTTCAGCAAGAGATCGTCATTTGGGAAATGGACGAATCAAATGAGGTCTTTGTGCTTAATCCAGAATTGCTGGAAAGCATCAAGGTGCGTGGGAAAATTGTTGCCCGCGTTCTAGAGGACCGCCGTGTCGATTGATGGGGTGGACGTGGCGGAGGGAGGGAGATTCGAACTCCCGAGGGGTTTCCCCCTAGCGGTTTTCAAGACCGCCGCAATCGCCCGCTCTGCCATCCCTCCGCGGCCAGTATACCATACGATGTTCAGATGGCTTCCTGCGAGCGTTCTGATGCCTTCATAATCCGCAGCCCAATCATGACCGCCGCGATCCCGAGCGGCAGGCTCAGGAAGAACGGCGCCCAGATTCCCAAAAGAGCGGCCGCTCCGCCGATCAGCGGACCAACGAAAAACCCTAGATCGCCCGAACTGTTATACACGCCCATCGCGGTGGTGTAATTGTCGCGAGGAACAATTCGGGCCAGGAGGGTGGTAAACGTCACCGGCAACAATCCGCCGGCGAGGCCGTAAAGGGCGCCGAACAGGATGAATCCTGCCGGCGTGTGGATGTGGAAGAGAGGGACGAGGGGCGCGATAACCGCGCGTCCGATCACGCCGGGAACCACGAGTTTGTGTGCGCCCACCCGGTCCGCCAGCCGCCCAGTGGGAATCTGCACCAGGGCATAGGTCAGGCCTTGCACGGTGAGCACCCAGCCCACGATGACGACCGAGAGACCCTGGTGTGCGATGTACAGTGGAAGGAAAATCATCCAAATTCCCGCCGCGCTGTAGTAGAGGTGGTTGACGAGCAGAAGCCGCAAGATCGTCGGGTTCCTCAGGACGGCCCCCGCGTCTCCGGTGTGAACCTCGGAAGTCGGCCGGCCGGGCGTGGTCACAGCGATTGCGATGGGGATGGCCATCAGGCCGAAGAGGGCACCCAGATAAAACGCGGCCCGGTCGCCGTAGTGTGCGGCGACCACTCCACCAATGATCGGGCCGGCCAGGAACGATACGGACGTCCAAAACCAGAACATCCCAAATGCCTGGCCTCGCGTCTCGTGGGAGGCGGTGTCCGCGACCGCGGCGTGCAGCGGCGGCCAGAACGTGGCGCGGGTCACGCCGACTCCGGCGAGCGCCGAGCCAACCAGTGCCGCCAGACGAGCGTGCGCCACGAAGACCATGCATGCGGCATTTGCCGCAAGTCCTCCGATGAGGGTTTTGCGCCGGCCGAACATCCACACGATCCTGCCGACATGCATCTCAACCAGCCCCATCGCCAAGCTGAGCAGGCTGACGAGGGTCCCGATTTGGGCCGGCGTGTAGCCGATCTTCGAGAGATGGAGGGGCAGGACCGGCATCACAACCTGCCAAGAGATACCCGCAAGAAATCCACCGGCCCCCAGTAACACACTGCGAGGAATTGGGCGTTTCGAGCGGATCGGCGTGATGGGTCGATCAGTTCTCTTCGCGAGCGTTGCCTGTGAGATTCTTGCCTCGCTCAGACTGGGAGCAGAGGTCGGGTGTTCACTTGCGTTCATATGCAACACATTTTCGCAACGCTCCCAGAGGACTCCTGGAAGCGGTGATACCCCGAACTTCCTGTATTTTGACATGCCACCCCCGGTCCCGATATACTGTTTTGCGCCAGGGGACGTAGCTCAGTGGGAGAGCACCTGCTTTGCAAGCAGGGGGTCGCGGGTTCGAATCCCGCCGTCTCCACCAGCCCTTGTACATCAAGGCTTTCAGCGATTTTGCCCCGGCCGGAACGGCCCCGAAAAGCAGGTGCTCACCCCGAAACGGGGTTTCAGGCCGCCCTTGACTCGTTTCTCCTCAGCCGGCGCGTCGGCAACTGCTCCCCTCGAACCGTCGAGGGGTACGCAGCGGCCCTGCGAAGGTTTGCGGGAACGCTCGCACTCCGCGACCTTAACGACGTAACTCCCTTGGGGATCCAGCGTTACTTCACTCGACTGCGCGAGACCATGAAGCCGGTCAGCGTCCACGACTACTTCCATCCGCTGAAGACGTTCTTCCGATTGTCCGTCGAGGTTGGGCTACTCGCGAACAACCCCATGCGAGGCCTACGGGAACGCGGAACACTGGGAGCGCGTCCTCGGGTGGCTCGAGGCCCACATGAGGGCCGGCAACGCGTCGGCCGGCGCCGAATCCTAACATGAAAAATCGGGTCGAGGTGACAATCAGGAGCCAAGGTCGCCCCTCGCTCCTGCCGACGTTTGC
>DASSXJ010000314.1 GCA_035703895.1 bacterium
GAAGGCGCGCGCCTCCGCCCAAGAGCAGATCCACGCGGCCGAGCGCGCTGCGGCTGAACATCTCTCGCGTCTGCGAGCGGAGTCGGACCAACTCGTCGAAGAGAGCAACCGCAAGGTCGAGGAAGTCCAGCATACCGCCGAGCAATATCTCACCAGCATCACGGCCAGACTCGACGCCTTCATCCGGGACCGCGAGCACGTGTCCCGGGGGCTCGAGGCGCTGGCCAAGAATCACGCCGAGTCACTGCAGATCATGACGCGGCTGCGCGCAGAGGTGCAGAGCCAAATCCTTCCGGCCGTGCACCGGCTGGTGCGCCGGTTGAAAGGCGAGGACGCCGGCGAGACAGCGGACACGACACCCCTTCCGCTCCCGACGCCCGAGGCGTCCGCGCCCTCCGAGGCGGAGCCCCCCGCGGCGTCAGAGGAGCCCGCAGCGGCTGCGGGCGCGTCCGCGGCCTCCGCGGAAGAACCCGCCGAGGCGTCGGTCCCCGCGGTCCGCTATACCGGGGAGATTGTCGTCAGCCCGATCCACTCGTTTCTGCAGGCCACCAAATTCATGACGGCGCTGTCCCAAATCAAGGGCGTGGCCAGCGTGAAGCTCCGGACGTACTCCGGGGCGAAAGCGGCGATCGAGGTCGTGACAGAGGGCCACACCCTCGCGGGCGTCCACTGCGAAGCCGTCGAAGGGTTCTTGGTCGAGGTGGTCGAGTCCACGGACACCCATCTCGTCTTGCGGATCGGCAGTCCGGCAGCGCGACCAGTCCACGGATAGTCGCGGGGGAATCGTCAGAAATCCTCACCCCGGTCATCCAAGAGTTGCAGCGGTCCTCCAATAGCCTGCTTGCCGCACCCCGCGGCATGGGCGGAACGCAGGATTTTCCCCCGTGACACCGAATCTTCTTATAATAGAGAGACAACTACATAGACCTCACGAACGGGCAAACCCGGAGCAATCCGGGGACGCAAAGCCGCAGGGCCACGTGATCTGTGGTCGGCTGGGTTGCCGAAGAGGGGCCACAGAGTGGGGCGAGGCTCCCTTGGGAACCTCGCCCTTTTTGTCTGTCGCTCGATCGGGGAGAGGGATGCGGATGCTAGGGAGAATCAGAATCGGCCTGGCTCGCGAGCGAGGGTTCACGCTCCTGGAAGCCCTCGTGGCTCTGGCCATGGTCGCCTTGCTCATCGGCGCCGCCGTGGTTTCGATCGGCGGATTCGCGGCCCAGAAGACGCTGGCCGGTTGGAGCGAGTCGATCGTGAACGACATTCGAAGCGCACAGCAGCTCGGGATCGCCCGGCGGGCCGCCGCCGTTGTCACCTTCACCAGCGGCACCCCGCCGAGCTACACGACCACGATCGGCGGCGCCACCGTGCGCAGTCAAACACTCCCCTCGGAACTCACCATCACGTCTACGACGATCCAGTTCAACACGCTCGGTGCCCCGTCGTCGGGCGCGACGCTCGTGGTCACCGACACCCGAAACGGACAGACGATCACGATCTCCGTGGCGGCGCTCACCGGAGCGGTGACGGTCCAATGAGCCCCCGACCCCGAGGCGTTTCCGGAGTGGCTGGGGTGACCCTGCTCGATGTGATGGTCGGCCTCACGATTCTCGCGTTCGTGACCGCGGCCCTGTTGAGCATCTTCATCTCGGGGATCGCCCAGGCGCGGACCTCGGGGGTTCGTGGGGAGGCGGCGGCGTGGGCCCAAAGTGAGCTCGACTATCTGCGCTATGTAGGATACACGAATTCCTGCCTCAGCGCCGGCACCCGCACGATCACCCCCACCTCCGTCCCGTGCACCACGGTCGAGCCCGCGCTCCCGACGGACCTGACCCAGGCCACGGTGCAGGTGGAGAACAACATCGGCCAGACCGGCCTGAAGCGGATCACGATTCAGATCTCCCGGGAATCCGGCATCGTGCTATATAGGGTGGTGACGTATGAGACGCAGTTCCTGTAAGCAGAGGGGCGAAACCGGCCTCACGTTGCTCGAGGTCGTGGCGGCGCTCTCGATCTCCGTTGTCGCGTTTGCGTCCGTGCACCTGACAGCTGGGACCGCCATCCTCGGCAAGCTTCTGACTACAACCACGGTCTCAAAGGAGCAGCAGGGCCGGCAGGTCGTCGAGTGGATCGCCGACCGGGTCCGGCAGGCGGGATTCAACCTGGCCGGGAGTTCGATTCCCCGGTGCCAGGACAAGATCGCGACGCTGACCGGGTACGAGCCGACAACCTCCCGGTTGTGGATCAACGCGGACGTCGACAACGTCGGGACGCCTGAGACGCTCGGCTTTAAGCTCGAGACGGTCTCGGGTGGGACCGCGGTCACCGAAACGATGATCAACTGTGTGACGGGGGCGACGGCGGTCGACCAACCGATCACCTCCCCCACGACGGTCAATGTCTTGGGGTTGACGTTCGGTTATTAC
>DASSXJ010000315.1 GCA_035703895.1 bacterium
ACGTGCCCGCCGATCGCCTCGATCGTGGTGACCGTCATGCGTGTCGTGCCTCCTTACGCGTCCCGTCCGGAGCGGCCAGAGGGGGCTACGCCGGATGCGAATCCTTCTCCTTGTGCCTTGCGGGCCGGGCGCCGCCCGCCGTACAATGCGCGTATGGCTGCGCCGGGATGCACCGCGCTGATCTTCGACATGGACAACACCCTGATCGGCTCCCACATCGACTTCCCCGCCATCCGGCGGTCGCTGATCGCCCTGCTGCGCGCCGCGGCCGCCACGGGCGCCTCCGACGACCTCCTGATGCGCCGTGCCATTGCGCATCTCGTCGCCCTCGGCGCGGCGCATGACCGCCTTCACGGGACGACCTTGACGGGGCGGATGTGGGAGATCATCGAGGCCCACGAGACCGATGGGCTTCAACACGCCCTCCCCCTCGACGGTGCCGGGGAGGTCCTGGCCGCACTGCGTGCGCGGGAGTTCCGTCTCGCCGTCCTCACCAACAATGGCCGCGCGAGCGCGCTGGATGCGCTGCGGGCCGCCGCCCTCCTCGATCAGGTGGACGTCATCGTGGCCCGCGACGACGTCCGCGCGCTCAAGCCGGCCGGCGATGGCGTCGCCGAGGCGGTCCGCCGTCTTGGCGCCGTCGAGCGGATCTATGTGATCGGGGACTCCTGGATCGACGGCGCCGCCGCGGCCGCCTGCGGCGCGCGGTTCATCGCCTACCGGCGCCCCCTGGAAGAACTGCGCGACCGCGGGGTACACCCGTGGCGCACGATTGCCCACCTCGCGGACCTGCTCGCGATCGACCTCGCCTGATCTACCAGAAGTGCTTGAATTTCCTCGCGAAGCGGCGTTCGAGGGCTTCCTTGTGGAGATGATAGACGGGGCACTCCCGCGTGATGCAGACCTGCAGGGCGCCGTTGCAGAAGGCTTCGGGTATTCGCCAGCACTCGTGGTTGAGGAAGTAGGCGAAGCACACGCCCTTGCGCGCGTGGACCTGCTCCGCGCGCACCCCGTTCGAGCCGATCTCGGCGCCCGCCCGGGGGCGCAACCGCCTGCGGGCCAGACTCCGAGGGCGTCGCCGAGGCTTGACCGGAGGAGGGGCCGGGGACGGCGCGATCTCGGCGTGCTCCACGACCGGCGCCGGAGGCGGCATCGGGGGGTCCTCGGCCACCGGACTGATCGGGGGTGGCGCGGCGACGGCTCCGCGGGTCTCGGTCTGTGCATCGACGCTGGGAGGTGGCGGCGGGTCGAGGTGTACTCGATCGGAGAGAGCCTGCGGCGGCTCGATCGGCGTGATTGCGGGGGGCGCCAGCGTCTGGGACGCCTCTGAGGCGTTGCCGTCCGCCGGTACGGCCTCCCGGCCTTCGAGGTCGGCGAGCTCGCGCGAAGTGTCTTCGATGAACGACCTAAGTCCGCGCCGCAGCGCTTCCTGCTTTTTGTTCAAGCGCCATGACCTCCTTGGCGAGGCTCATGTACTCCTGCGCCCCGCGAGAGGCGCGCATGTGGACAAAGACAGGCACGCCGGCCATGCTCGACTCCACCAGCTTGATATTGAAGTGGATCGCGCTCTGAAAGACCTTGTCGCCGAAATAGTCTCGAATTCCCTGGATGATCTCCTTGCTGATGCTCGTCCGGGCATCGTACATCGTGGGAACCACGCCGGCGATCTCGATCTGATGGCCGACCTCTTCCCTCACGACCTTGAGGGTCCGCAGCAGCTGTCGCATCCCCAAGAGCGCGTAGTAATGCGTCTGGATCGGAATAATAATCTCCTCGCAGGCCACGAGCGCGTTGAGCGTCAGGAGGCCGAGCGATGGCGGAGTATCGATGATGATGTAGTCGTACCGATCGCGGACCGGCAGGATCTTCTTGCGGAGCGAGTTCTCCCGTCCAATCCGGGCGGAGAGCTCGAGTTCCGCCGCCGCCAGATCGATCGATGCGGGAGCGATATCCAGATTTGGGACGTTGGACGCGACGATCACGCTCTGGAGGTCTGTTGCCGTCTCCCCCTCGAACGGCTCGTCGATCAGCACCTGATACACCGTCCGGGCGAGTCGCCCGGGATCGACGCCGAGGCTCACGGTCGCGTTGGCCTGGGGATCGAGATCGAGGAGGAGCACGCGGCGCTTACTGACGGCGAGGCAGGCGGCGAGGTTGACCGCCGTGGTGGTCTTCCCGCAACCGCCCTTTTGGTTGACCAGGGCGATCAGGCGTGCCGTGGGTCTCGGTTCTCCTTCCACGGCTCTCCTCTCCACGACGAACCCGTTCGGCACGTGCACGCGCACCATGGCGAACGGGGGTGCCTGCGATCTCGATGATAGTTCGGCTCTCGGCGCAAAATCTCCTCTCCCGTCACACGGCGCCGGGACGTGCGGGGGGGTCACGCCGGCGGCGAGCTCCCGGATCCGCGGTCTGGCGCCGCCTCGCGCGACGACGCGACCAGGGCGCGCGCGGCCGCCAACGCCTCCTCTCGCGTCCGAATCGCTCCGTCGAGCCGGGCGTTCTCGACCGCGCGCAGGATCCGCCCGACGGCGGGGCCGGGGGTGAGCCCCAACGCCAACACGTCCGCGCCCGTGATGAGCGGTGGCGGGACCGGCGGTTCGCCGGCCAGTCGTTCCAGGAACGCCCGCACCCACTCATACGTGGAGAGGTCCCCGTGGCTGGCCGCGGAGTCCGCGCGGTGCAGCTCGAGGAGCTCGGGAAACTCGGATGCGGCGAGGAGGCGTCGGAGCCTGGCCTCGCGCATCTGCGTCACATCTTTAAACACCATGTGCTGCCCGACCAGCGCAACCACACGGTCGGTGTCGCGCCGCGCGAACCGCAACCGCTCCATCACCGTACGCGCAATCGCCGCCCCCACCTCGTCGTGACGCGAGAACCTGATCCGGTCGTCGGCGTCCTCGAAGGTCGCGGGCTTGCCCACGTCGTGCAGGAGGGTCGCCATCGCGAGGGCGACCGAGGGGGCGTGCAGCCGGCCCAGGGCCAGGCGGGTATGCTCGAACACATCACCCTCCGGGTGAAACGCGGGGGGCTGGCGGACGCCGATCTCTGCCGCGACCTCGGGGAGGATCACCGCGAGCAGCTCCGTCTCGCGGAGCAGCCCCAGCGCGCGCGAGGGATTGGGACCGGTGAGCATACGGACCAGTTCCTCGCGGATCCGCTCCGGGCTCACCTCATCGAGACGCGGCGCGAGTCGCCGGGCCGCCTGGATCACCTCCGGCGCAATCTCGAAACCTAGTTCCGCCGCGAGCCGGACGGCCCGCAGCATCCGCAGCCGATCCTCGGCGAACCGGGCCTCGGGGTCTCCGATCGTCCGGATCCTGCGCGCCGCGAGATCCGCCCGGCCGTCGACAAAGTCCAGGATCTCCTTGGTGTGCGGATCGTACAGCAGGCCGTTGATGGTAAAATCCCTGCGCGCGACGTCCTCCCGCGCGGTCGCGTAGCGCACCGAGGCCGGGTGGCGCCCGTCCAGATAGGGCCCTTCGGTTCGGAACGTCGCGACCTCGTACTCGCCGTCATCGAGCAGGACCCGCACCACGCCGAAGGCCGCACCGACATCGATGGTCCGATCGAACAACGCCCGCACCTGTGCGGGCGTCGCGGCGGTGGCGAGGTCATAGTCGGTGGGGTCGCGGCCGAGCAGCATATCACGGACGCAGCCGCCGGCCAGGTACGTCTCGAATCCCGCGGCCCGAAGGCGCTCCGCGATCTCACCCGCGGTCGAGAGGCTTGTCATCTCGACCTGAGGAGGTGCCGGTGATGAGGGCCCGCAGTCGGTCGAGCGCCGCCCGCTGGAGCCGCGAGACGTGCATCTGGGAAACGCCGAGCCGGCGCGCGATCTCGCCCTGCGACAGTTGTGTGGAGTACCTGAGCGTGACGATCTCCCGCTCGCGGTCCGGCAGGTTGCGGAGCGCCCACTCGAGGGTCGTCCGATCCTCCAGTTGTTCGAGGGCGGCATCCTCGCGGCCGAGCGACTCCAAGAGCGCCCCCGTTCGGCCATCCTCCTCGTCCGTCCCGTCGGCGTCGAGAGAGGTCGGGGCGTAGGCGTGCCCGGCGTCGAGCGCCTCGAGTACCACGTCGAATGGGACGCCCGTCTCCTCCGCCATCTCCGCAATCGTGGGCGAGCGGCCGAGGCGTTGGGACAGCGTTTCCACCGATCGCATCAAGACCCGATTCACCTCGCGCAGCCGTCGGGGGACGTGCACCGACCACAACTTGTCCCGAAAGTGCCGGCGGATCTCGCCCACGATCGTAGGCGTGGCGAAGGTCGAAAACTCGAGGCCCCGCGTGAGATCGTACCGATCGACCGCGTTGATCAGGCCGATCTGCGCGACTTGAATAAGATCCTCGAGGGGCTCCCCCCGGTCCGCGAACTTGCTGGCGAGGTAGACTGCGAGTCTCTGATGGGCCAGGATCAGCGCATCGCGCGCCGCCTGGTCTCCCGTCTGCCGGAAACGCTCAAAGAGCTTCCGGATTTCCGTTCTGGAGACCGGACGTCGCCCCGTGCGGCGTACAGGCATCAGCGCTGGCGTCGCTTGACCAGCCGGAGTTCGGCCTTCCCCTGCGGGCTCCTCTGACTCTCCACGTGATCGACCAGACACTGCATGAGGAACACGCCCAGACGGGCTTCGTCAAGCGGCTGTTTCCCTCGGGCGCCCGGCGGAGCCAGCTCCACCCCCGGGCCCCCGGTCTCGATGCGGACCTCGAACGCGTCCGCTTCCAGGGTAAACCGCAGCGTGAGTGGAGTGCCGTTCGTGCCGGCGACGAGGAGCGCGGTGCAGGCCTCGGACACCGCGATCTTGAGATCCTCGATCTCGTCGTACGTGAACGACTGTCTTGCCGCCACCGTGGCCGCCGTGAGCCGGGCGACGCTGACGAACTCCGGCTTGGGCGGGATCGTGACCTCGACGACTTCCGCGGCGCGAGCGGCGCTCCGTCTCGCGGCCACCCTAGCTCTCCGAGCGGTCTGATGTCCCGGGATGATCTTGCGACCACCCCTTCGACGAATCGCGACCTTCCTCATACGCCCGCCGGAGGCGATCGGATTTCTCCTCGATCACCGAACGACCACGTTGCAGGGCATCCTCGGCGGTGCTCCGCGCCCGAGAGGCGAACTCGTCGGCGCCCCCGCGCACGCGCTCAGCCACGTCGCCGGCGGTCGTCCGAACTCGATCGGCCACTCGATCGGCCTGCTCGCGCGCCCGCTCTCCCCATTCTTCACTCTGCCTGCGGATCCGTTCGCGGGTCTTCTCCCCCGCCTCCGGGGCGAACAGCAGCCCGAGGGCCACCCCCAACAAGCTCCCAACGATCAACCCTGACAGAAAGTCGCGCGGCTCGTCCATCGTTGTCCCTCCCTGAGTCATTTGCCTCGCCGCTTGCGTGACGCTGCTTGCTTAACGCCGCCTGCCGTCTCCTGCGGGACGAAACCAGTTGAGACCCTCACGGATTGCAGAGAGCAGGCCGATCGCCGTCGCCATCTGCGGAAGGATCACCCGCCGGGCGGTACTCTGGACGTGCTCCATGGCACTGACCCCCGTTCCCACGGCGGTGGTGATGTGCGTCACCGTCCGGGCGACTTCGCCGAGGATGTCCCGATCGATCTTCGTCAGGATCGACCGGGTGTCGGAGACCAAACCGGGCAGCGAGCGGTGAACCAACATCAGCATCGATTCGACGCGCGCCAGGACGCGCCACAGATACACAAGAAAGACGAGAAACGCGCCCACGGAGATGACGCACGTCGCGGCGATGATGGCGAGGCTGATGTTGGCGACGGTCGACATGGCTTCCCCTCCTATCATCAGTTTTTACCCCTCAATCCTCACCACCAGACCTCGGTGGGAGATCGGGGATCGGGGATCGGGGGCCGATCGATGGTAGGATCACGCCTGCGATAGGACCGCCAGCCCGTCCACGCCGTCTCGGGCCCGGGCCTCCGCGATCACGCCGCCGCCGAGCACGACCTCACCGTCGTAGAACGCCACTGCCTGGCCGGGGGCCGCGGCTCGAGGCCAGGCCTGGAAGCGGACGGCGATCCGTCCGTCTTGGGCCGGCGCGATCACGGCCGGGATGTCCGCCGACGCGTGCCGGATCCTGACCGCGACCTGGCGCGGAGCCGAGAGGCCCGGGACGGCGATCCAGTTGACTTCTTCGGCTTCCAGCTCGGGGCACGCCAGCGCCCCCGCGTCTCCCACGATCAGGGCGTTTCGATCGGGGTCGATCCGGGCGACATACCATGGGGTCCCGCCCCGGACCACGCCCAGGCCGCGCCGTTGCCCCACCGTGTATCGGGCCAGCCCCCGGTGCTGACCCAGGTACTGCCCGTGCAGGTCATAGATCGGACCGGGGCGCAGCGCCCGCGGCTCGAATCGCTCGACCACGGCGGCGTAGTCGCCTCCGGGCACAAAGCAGATCTCCTGGCTGTCCGGCTTGTCGGCGACGCAGAGCCCTGCGCGTCGGGCAATCGCTCGGATCTGCGGCTTCGTGTAGCCGCCGATCGGAAATCTGAGATGGGCGAGCTGACCCTGGAGGAGCCCGGTCAGGACGTATGACTGGTCCTTGCGGGGATCCACGGCGCGGAGCAACCTGAAGCGGCCATCGGGGCCGCGATCGACGCGCGCGTAATGTCCGGTCGCCAACTGATCCATTCCCAGGGCGCGCACCTTTCGGAGCAGGAGATCGAACTTGATCGTCTTGTTGCAGGCGATGCAGGGGTTCGGGGTACGCCCGCGCGCGTACTCCCCCGCGAAATACCCGATCACCTCCCGCTCGAATGTGTCGCGCAGGTTGAGCACATAATGCCGGATCCCGAGGGCGCGCGCCACCGACCGTGCGTCGTCGATCGCGCCGATCCCGCAGCAGCCCTGGCCCTCTTCGGTTTGGGGGACCCAGGTCGGCCACAGGTTCATGGTGAACCCCACGACCTCATGCCCCTCGGCCGCCATCAGGACCGCGGCCACCCCACTGTCCACTCCGCCGCTCATCGCGACGGCGACGTGCGCCATGCGGTCCTCAGTCCCTCCCGAGAAAGGCGTACCGTTTCACGCCTTCCCACCACGAGCGGAGCCGCTGCCGTACCTCCCCTTCGTACCCCGCGGCGGTCGGCTCGTAGTAGGTCCGGTCCTTGACGTTCTCCGGCACGTACTGCTGCGCCACGAACCCGCCGGGATGATCGTGCGGATACGCATAGCCGGCGCCGCGCCCGAGCCGTCGCGCCCCGGGGTACGATGCGTCGCGCAGGTGCTGGGGCACCGGGTGCGCTTGTTCGCGTTCTACGTCCTGCCACGCTCGGGAGATCGCCGTCACCGTGGCGTTGCTCTTCGGAGCGGTCGCGAGGTAGATCGCCGCCTCCGCCATGGGAATCCGCGCCTCGGGGAGCCCCACGAACTGCACCGCGTGCGCGGCGGCCACGGCGATCAGCAACGCCTGGGGGTCTGCCAGGCCGATGTCCTCGGCCGCGTGGACCACCAGGCGGCGCGCGACGAACTTCGGATCCTCGCCGGCCGCGAGCATCCGCGCGAGCCAGTAGACCGCCGCGTCCGGGTCCGATCCGCGGATGCTTTTAATGAATGCCGAGATCATGTCGTAGTGCGCGTCACCGTCGCGATCGTAGAGCAACGCCCGCCGCTGGCCCGCCTCCTCGGCGATCGCAAGCTGGACGCGGCGTACTCCATCCGCATCCGGCGTGGTCGCCCCGGCGGCGACCTCCAGGATGTTGAGCGCGACCCGGGCGTCGCCGTTGGCCACGCCGGCGATATATCGAGCGGCGTCCGGCGCCA
The DNA here is from genome assembly GCA_035703895.1 of bacterium. Classification (NCBI taxonomy): domain Bacteria; species bacterium. Next base: position 7,779 of record DASSXJ010000315.1, read on the forward strand.
ACTCGACTCGATCCGGGCCCAACCCGCGAGGATCCGAGACCGCGCGGGCGAGGATCATCTCGAGGTCGCCGGCAGACAGGGGCTCGAGCGTGAACACCCGAGACCGCGAGACCAGCGTAGAGGTGACCTCGAAGAAGGGGTTCTCCGTGGTCGCGCCGATCAGCGTGACGGTGCCGTCCTCGACATAGGGCAGCAGTGCGTCCTGCTGGATCTTGTTGAAGCGGTGGATCTCGTCGATGAACAAGATCGTCCGCGTCCCATACAAAGCCCGACGATCGTGGGCTTCACCGATCACGCGCCGGAGATCGGCCACCCCCGCCGTCACCGCGTTGAGCGTCTCGACGTGGGCGTGGGTGGCGAGCGCGATCACGTGCGCGATCGATGTCTTGCCCGTGCCCGGCGGCCCGTACAAGATCACGGAGGTGAGCGCGTCGCGCTCGATCGCCTGCCGGAGGAGGCGGTCCGGCCCGAGGAGATGAGACTGCCCCGCGATCTCCTCGAGCGATTGGGGACGCATCCGCGCGGCCAGCGGTGCGCTTCGGTCCGGGGTCGTCTCCCGGCTCCGTTCGAACAATTCCATGCTCACATCATGCGCCCGGCGGCTAGGGGTGTCAAGCAAAGGGGCGCGCCGCGCGCCCTTCGTCACCGATGGTGTTCCGCGTCGCTCTTGGCCTCGAGTGCGGTCGGCAGCATCCACCGGCGGCCGTCGCGCGCGAGGAGTACCTGGGCCGCGTGCGGCCCCCAGCTGCCTGCCGCGTAGTTGGGGAACTCGGGGGCCGGGGAACCTTGCCAGGCTTCGAGGATCGGCATCACGATCTCCCAGGCCGCCTCGACCTGGTCGTCCCGCATGAACAGCGTCGCGTCTCCGCGCATCACGTCCCAGAGCAACGTCTCGTAGGCGTCCGGCGACGAGGTCCGAAACGTCTGGCCGTACGCGAACAGCATGTCCACCGGATCGAGGTGCAGGATCGGCCCGGGATTCTTCGCTTGAAACCGCAGCAGGATGCCCTCATCGGGCTGGATCCGCACGATCAGGCGATTGGGTTGCCAGTGCTCGACGGCCTGGGGAGGAAATGCCTGATGGGGGACGGGCCGGAACTGAATCGAGATCTCCGACACTTTGGCGGGCAGGCGCTTTCCCGTGCGCAGGTAGAAGGGCACATCCTGCCACCTCCAGTTGTCGACGAACAGTTGCACCGCCGCGAAGGTCTCGGTGGCGGAGTCCTTGGCGACGCCCGACTCCGACCGATAGGCCGGGACCGGCTGCCCGTCAATCTCTCCGCTCCCATATTGAGCGCGCACGGCCACATGGGGCGCCTCGGCCGGCTCGATCGGCCGGATCGCCCGCAGCACGTCCACCTTCTTGCTGCGGATCTCGTCCGCGTTCATTCGCAGGGGGGGCTCCATCGCGATGAGACAGAGGACCTGAAGCAGGTGGTTCTGGATCATGTCCCGGAGCGCGCCGGAGTGGTCGTAATACCCTCCCCGCTGCTCGACGCCGACGGTCTCGCCGACCGTGACCTGCACGTGATCGATGTATCGGCGGTTCCAGACAGGTTCGAACAGGGCGTTCGCGAAGCGGAAGGCGAGGATGTTCTGCACCGTCTCCTTGCCGAGGTAGTGGTCGATCCGGTAGATCTGGGACTCCTCGAACGCGGCGCCGAGGGTCCTGTTGAGCGCGCGGGCGGAGGCCAGGTCCTGACCAAACGGCTTCTCGACCACGATCCGCGCCCGCGCGTGGTCTCCGGAAAGGCCGGCCGCGCTGAGTCCTCGGACGATCGTCTCCACCGCCGTGGGGGGCGTGGCGAGGTAAAAGATGTGGTTCGCAGCCGTCGCCCACGGCCGCTCTTGTTTCGCCAGACGGTCAGCCAGAGCGGCGTAGAGGCGTGGGTCGTCCAGGTTCCCCGCCTGGAACGACAGTCCCGATGCAAATGCGTCCCATTGCCCGCTGTCCGCTCGGCCGCGCCGGGAGAACTGGTCGACCCCATCGCGGAGCCGGCGGCGGAACTCGTCATCGCCCATCGACGTCCGCGCGACGCCGACCAGGCTGAACTGAGCCGGAGACCACTTGTCGAGAAACAGATCGTAGAGGGCCGGACCAAGCTTGCGCCACGTCAAATCACCGGTCGCGCCGAAGATCACGAGCACGGTGGGACCCGGCCGCAGGTCGGCTGACGACATCCGCGACGCACTCATCTGGATCAGGATTATACTCCGTGCGGCCCACCCCTCCAACCCCCCGAGAGCTGCGCCCACGCACCGCGCTCGCGCGCGGTCACGATTCGGCTCACGCAGGAAGCCGCCGCACCCAGCCCGGAACTAGTGGCGGATACTTAAGCCCGGAGGACCGAGCCGCATGCCGCTGGAGATCGGATATCACTGGTACATGCTGAACGACTACGATCGCAACGAGGCCTACCGGGACGCGATTTGCCGCACCGCCTCGGGCCGGATCGTGTACGATCTGGGGGCGGGAATGGGGCCGATGTCGTATTACGCGCTCAACGCAGGGGCTCGGCGCGTCTACGGATTCGAGGTCGACCGGCACATCTACCCTTACCTGCGCCGGTTGACCCACGCGTTCCCGAACTTTGTCCCGCTGCGTACCAACGCGCTTCGCGCCGCGCTGCCGCGTGAGCTGCCCCATATCGTCGTGTGCGAGATGTGGTCCGCCTGGTTGACCGACTGGCCGATGGTCCAGGTGCTCAACCGAATTCGCCGCCGGGTCCCGAGGGTGGAGGTGATTCCTGTCCGAGGGCACCACGTCGTGCAGCTCGTCGAGGCGCGCCACCGCTCCGGTCTCCCGGTGCGGTTTGCCCCGGGAACGGAAGCCGCGGTGTTCGGCGAGCCGCACGCGACTGCGGAGATGTCGATCCCGGCCCTCGTCGCCGTCACAGATTTCCGGCGCCACGTGCCGCCGATCGACTCGGTCGTCGAGTTGATCCCGTTGACGACCGGGACCGTGAACGCGGTCCGCCTCTATAGTTACGAGGAGGTCTCCGCAGGGCGGATCCTCCCGCGGACAGGAACCCGCACGGATGAACTCTTGCGATGGATCGGGCCCATCGATGTCCGCCGGGGACGTCGAGTCCGGCTCCGGGTCAGGCACCGGTGGAACACCGCTCTCCGCGTGCGGGTCGAATAGTTTGGCTCCCGCTGTGCCGCCGCCCGCAGTTCCCGAACCTGCCCCTCGCAGGTGGGTGTCCTCCCGAGCGGCTCCAACTAGCCCCTCTCGGCGTCCCCCAAGGGGTGCCAGAGAACTCTGGGGCCGTGTTGTCCCCGTCCGGAGACGGACTCCCTTTGTGTATCTGTTGGCTCGGAACTACAAAGCTTGCGCACACCGCAGGAGCCGTGTCCTATGATAGCATCCGCCTACGGAAGCTTCAACTGAATGTGCGCCTCTTCCAGCGCGTCGGTCTCCACCGGTGAAGGGGCGCCCGTCATCAGGTCCGCCGCGCTCTGGGTCTTCGGAAACGCGATCACCTCTCGAATCGTCTCCTGACCCGCCAAGACCATCACGGCCCGGTCGAGGCCGAGCGCAATCCCTCCGTGCGGAGGCGCCCCATACTGGAACGCTTCCAGGAGGAATCCAAACCGATCCCGGGCCGCCTCGGGGGTGATTCCGAGGAGTCCAAACATCCGCGACTGGAGCTGCCGCTGGTGTATCCGGATGCTCCCTCCCCCCAGCTCGACGCCGTTCAGCACCAGATCGTACGCCTTCGCGCGCACGGCGAGTGGGTCGCCGTCGAGCAGGGGCAGATCCTCGTCCATCGGCGCCGTGAACGGGTGGTGTACAGCGGCGAGCCGGCCGGTCTCTTGACTGCGCTCGAGGAGCGGAAATTCCACGACCCAGAGGAACGCCAGCCGGTCTGTGATGAGCCCCAGGCGGCGGGCGAGGTCCACCCGGATCCGCCCGAGCACTGCGCTGGCCTTGCGGGGCTCATCGGCCACCAGGAGGAGCAGGTCCCCCGCGGCGGCACCGAGTCTCGTTCTGAGCGCCGTGAGATGCGACGGCGTGAGGTAGCGGGCGGCGGGGCCACGCGAGCGGTGTTCCTCGAGGTGCACCGGGATGATCCCCTGAGCGCCTGCCGCCTTCGCGGCGTCCTCCAGTTCCTGCACCTGACGGCGGCTGTAGCCGGCCGCTCCCGGCACACGCACGCCGCGGACGGCGCCCCCTCCGGGCGTGGCGGCGAGCACTCGGGCCACGACTTGGAACTCGGTGTCATGAAAAATATCGGAGCAATCGGCGATCGGCATCTCGAACCGAATGTCCGGCTTATCGCTGCCGTACCGGTCCATGGCTTCGGCGTAGGTGATCCGTGGAAATGGGATCGGGACGTCGATTCCCAGCGCCTCCCGCACGGTCGCGGCCATCATCCGCTCCGTGAGAGCGATGACGTCGTCTGCGCCGACAAACGACATCTCGATGTCGATCTGCGTGAACTCCGGTTGGCGATCCGCCCGGCCGTCCTCGTCCCGAAAACACCGCACGATCTGGAAGTACCG
>DASSXJ010000316.1 GCA_035703895.1 bacterium
TGGGTGCGGAAGCTCTACGGGGAACTGACCGATGCCGTCGCGGAATTGCGGCAGACCCTGGGCCGGACCCCGACGCTCGGCGAGATCGCCGCGCGGATGAACCTCACCGAGAGCGGCGTCCTCGAGATCCTCCGCGCGCACAATCGGTCTCGCGTCCACTCCATCAGCGACCTCGTGGAACGTCAAGAGGTCCGCCGCGACGTGATCGCCCACCAGCGATACGTGTCCTTCCAGTTGCCGGTCGAGGACCGCATCGTGCTCCTCAAGGCAGTGGAACGCCTGGCCGACCTCCAACGGAAGGTGGTCTATTATCTGTTCTATCAGGATCTCACGCAGAGCGAGGTGGCCAAGCGCCTGGGCGTGTCCCAACGGCACGTCTCCCGCGTGCTCGCCGCCGCGCGGGAACGGTTGGGCACGCATCTGGAGTCGAACGAGGACGAGAAGCCGGTCGACGGCGCCGTGGAGGACGCCAGAGAGCCGTGAAGACGTCGGACGGATCTGCCCAGCTAACCGGAGATCGGTCCCTCGGCAGCGTCCCGCATCCGGCGTTCGCGATCCTGCGCGCCTTTGTACCGGCGGGAGAGCCCGACATACGCGCCGGCCGCCCGGGCGATCCACTCGACCGAGGTCCCCGAGAGGAGCTTCCGCACCCGGCATGGAGCGCCGGCGGCTACGGTTTTCGGCGGGATCTGGGTTCCGTCGGTCACGACGCTGCCGGCGGCGACGAGCGCTTCCTCGCCCACCACAGCCTCGTGGAGGATCACCGCGTTCATGCCGATGAGCGCCCCACGCCGGACGGTGCACCCTTCGAGGACGGCCCCATGGCCGATTGTGACGCCATCTTCGACGATGGTGGGGATCCGATCGGTGGTGTGCAGCACCGCGTTGTCCTGAACGTTCGCCCGCGCGCCCACCTCGATGCGGCCGACGTCCCCGCGGAGGACGGCGCCGAACCAGACGCTGGCCTCTTCCCCGATGGTCACGTCGCCGATCACGGTCGCCGTCGGGGCGACGAACGCCGTCGGCGCGATCCGGGGAACCCGGCCTTCGTACGCCACAATCATCGTGCTTCCCTCCCTTTTGCCGGCCTCAATGCCGCGGGGTCCCTTCGACGGTGCATGCGCATCCTCCTGATCACACGCATCGGGCGGAGCCGAGAGCGGACTGAAATGGGCATATACGGATTTTGGTGACGCTCATCCCCGGGACCGCCCGGAGCTTAGGGGGAACTCGATGGTGATCGGCCTGAACCGGACGCCCCGCTCGCCGTGGCTCGCTGTCGCGGCCGCGCGCCTTACGGGGATGGCGGTCGCGATCATCGTCGCGCTGTCGGCCGGCGCGCCGCTGCGCGCGTTGGGTGAAGACGTCAATCCCTCCGACAGCGTCTTCGAACTCTTCACCTACACGAAAGAGGGCAAGGGCGTCGCCCGGGGGACCGCGTTCTTCATCGACCCCGGCGGCCTGGCGCTCACGAACAGCCACGTCGTCTATCGTGTGCAGCATGATCCCGACCACTACGTGCTCCTGGCCGTGATCGGCCGGGAGTTCTATGGGGTGAACATCGTCTGCGCGAGCCCGCTCGGTGTGGATCCGTTCGAGGTCTCGAAAGGCCCGGTCGCCCGCGATATCGCGGAGATCCGCCTCGTGGCGCCGACCGTCGAGTTTTCCCTGTGGGGGATTTTGCCCGGGGGCGGGCCCCGCATCCTCGCACGCGCCCACACCGGACCCCTCCCGGTGTTTCCGGCGCTGAGCTTCGCTGACGCCCCCCTGGAGCAAGGGCAGATCCGCGTGATCGGATACGGGCGGAGCTCGCAACCCACGGAGAAAACGGTCGCTACGGGCACCGTCACTCGCACCGCGGTCGCGAAGGACGGGACCCCCGTGTTCGAGATCCAGGCCGGCGAGCGGCCGGAGCGCGGCAGCAGTGGTTCCCCGGTCCTCGATGATCAGAATCGCGTCGTCGGGATGTATACGTGGAACGACCTCGATAATACCGCGACCGGCATCGCGATCAGCAGCGCCGCGCTTTCCCACGTTTGTCCGTAATCGACCCGCCGCCTCATCGCGCTCACGCGCTCGGTGCGCGCTGAGAGGAGAGTGACGCGAGGGAGGCGAAAGCCGGGGGCGCGATGACCGCGTCCGTCGACGTCCCCGAGACGTTCAACGTCTCCACCGCATTTCTCGACCGGAACCTCGAGCAGGGACGGGGCGACCGCATCGCCATCTACGCCGGCGACGAACAGATCACATATCGCTCCCTGCTGGCGCAGGTGAACCGGGCCGGCAATGCCCTCCGCGCCCTCGGGGTCCGCCCGGAGGAGCGCGTGTTCCTGCTGATGCTCGACTCCCCGGACCTGGCGTCCCTGTTCTGGGGGGTGATCCGGATCGGTGCGGTGGCGGTACCCACGAACACGGCGCTCAAATCCCACGACTACGCGTACATGCTCCGAGACAGCCGCGCGGCGGTGTTGGTGGTCAGCGAGGAGCTCCTCCCGACCGTGGAGCCCGTCTTGAAGAACCTCCCCGCGCTGCGCCATGTCATCGTGGCCGGGGGCTCGGGCGCCGCCCCTGGACGCCACGCGCTGCGCGCGCTCTTAGACACGGCCGATCCCACGCTGGATCCCGCCCCGACGCATCGCGACGAACCCGCGTTCTGGCTGTGGAGCAGCGGGAGCACGGGGCCCCCCAAGGGAGCGATTCATCGCCATCTCAACATGGTGTGCACCGCGGATCTGTACGCGCAGACCGTGCTCGGGATTCGAGAGGACGATGTCTGCCTCTCAGTCGCCAAGCTCTACTTCGCGTACGGACTGGGAAACGCGCTGTACTTCCCGTTCCGAGTCGGCGCCGCGACGGTGCTCTACCCCGGGCGCTTCGAGCCTCGCCGGTACTTCGATTTAATCCACCGGTACCGGCCGACCCTGTTCTTCTCGGCGCCCACCGCGTACGCCGCAATGCTGGCTCAAGAGGGACCGGCCGACCTCGGTGCGGTACGGCTGTGCATCTCCGCGGGCGAACCCCTGCCGGCGGCGCTGTTCACCCGGTGGAACGAGCGGTTCGGCGTGGAGATCCTCGACGGCATCGGGTCGACCGAGGTGCTGCACATCTATATCAGCAACCGGCAGGGCCGCGTCCGGCCCGGGAGCAGCGGTGAGGCCGTCCCCGGGTACGCGGTTCGGATCGTCGACGAGGAGGGCCGCGACGTGCCTCGGGGGGAGATCGGGGATCTCCTCGTCGGCGGAGACAGCCTCGCCGCCGGATACTGGAACAAGCACGATCGGACCAAGCAGGCGTTTCGCGGCGCGTGGTTCTTTAGCGGCGACAAGTACTACCAGGATCCCGATGGATTCTACATGTACTGCGGCCGCTCAGACGACATGCTGAAGGCCGGCGGACAGTGGGTGTCTCCCGCCGAGGTCGAGGCGACGTTGATCCAACACGCGGCGGTGCTGGAGTGCGGGGTCGTCGGCAAAGGCGACCGCGATGGGCTGCTCAAGCCGTACGCGTTCGTCGTACTCAAGCCGGGACAGCCCGCCAGCGAGGCGCTCGCCCAGGAACTGCAGACGTTCGTGCGCGACAAGATCGCCGCCTACAAGTATCCTCGGTGGATCGAGTTCGTGCCCGAACTTCCCAAGACGGCGACGGGAAAGATCCAACGGTTTCTCCTACGGGAACGGTTGGCCGCCGAGCCCCAGCAGACCTCGACCCGTTGACGAGGGGGACCCGGTACCCGGCCACGCGCAGCCCGCACCGGTCGCACGGAGGTGATATTCAATGGGAGACATGATCAGCCTTGAGCGGCAGGGGGCGGTGGGCCAGATCTCGCTCCACCGGGCCCCGGCGAACGCCTACAACCGGCAGTTTGCCGACGAACTGGACGCCGCGGTGGAGGCCGCCCGGACCGACGATGGGATCCAGGCCGTCGTCGTGACGAGCACTGTGCCGCGCTTCTTTTCCGCGGGCGCGGACATCAAGTTCTTCCAGGCCTCGACCCTGCCGGAAAAAGAGACGTTCATCCTCCACATGCACGAGGTGCTCCGCAAGATCGAGCTGACCCCCAAGGTGTTCATCGCCGCGATCAACGGGCACTGCCTCGGCGGCGGGATGGAAATCGCACTCGCGTGCGACCTGCGATTCGCCGCCGCGGGGAAGCACGGGCTCGGGCAGCCGGAGATCACCCTTGGGATTCTGCCGGGCAACGGCGGCACGCAGCGGCTGCCCCGCCTGGTCGGGAAGAGCCGGGCCCTCGACCTGATGATTACGGGCCGCACGGTCTCGCCCGATGAAGCGCTCGGGATCGGCCTTGTCGATCGAGTGTTCCCCGCGGAGGAGCTCGCAGCCAAGACGCGCGAATACGCGGAGGGCCTCACCAAGAGCGCGACCATGGCGGTCGGACTCATCAAACTGACGGTAACGCGCGGCATGGAATTGCCGCTCGACGGCGGGCTGGCCTACGAGCGGGAGGCGCTCTTCCGGACGTTCGCCTCCGACGACGCCGCGGAAGGGGTGAACGCGTTCCTGGAGAAGCGGCCGCCGGTCTTTAAAGGGCGATAGATGTTGCGACTCTCTCGCGCTCGCGGCGGCGGGTCGAACGAGGCCGCGAAGAAGCGCCCCGCCGGTGCCTCCAACAGCCGGTAGGCGTCGCGGAACGACCGGGCCGCCTCCCGGCCCGGCCAGGCGGGTGGGAGTAGGGCGTCGGGAAGGCCTGGGTCCACGAAGAGAAACTTCCGATACTCGTGCACGAGACGGATCTTTTCGGCGAAGCAGACCGCATCGGAGATCGCGCCGCGGCGGAGCCTGAGCCGGAGCGACGCCACGCGCCGCCGGGTCGTCGCCGTAAATGCCCGGTACCGGGCCGCGACGGCGTCGAGGTTCCAGCACCTGCCCACCAGGGCGCGATCCTGCTCGGGTCCCAGCAGGGCCGCCTCGAAGATCGCGACGTTGCCGTCCAACCCATGCGCGCGGGAGAGTTCCGCGAGTTCGGCGGCGAGGTTCCGGGGCGTGAGCCACGTGCCGCGCGAGAGCGCCCCGAGGCCCAGCCAGGTCAATTCCCGCCGCAGGCGGTCGCGAAGGGGGCGCCGCCCTTCGGAAATCGTATACGTCAGAAGCCGCCATCGTCCGTCCCACGGTTCGGGCGCGAGCTGGTAGACCCGGCGGACTCCCTGCTCGACCCGCCACGCGCCCTGGGGGGTGAGCGAGTAGAAGGCGCGCCGACCGACCCGGCGCGTCCTGAGCCACCCCTGACGCGTCATCCGCGCCATGGCCGCGCGGACCGCGCGCGAGGTGAACCCCAAGGGCCCCATCAGGTGAATCAGGCTTCCCATCCCGATCTCCCCACCGTGGGGCCGGATGGTGTCGCCGTAGACCGTAAACAGGAGCGACCGTGCGCGCATCGGCGTATCCCGGCGTTGACGCCTCCTGTGGCTCAGCCGTATAATAATTATACACGCATTTTCACCCGTACGTGAAAAAACCGTGTCATATCGGAGGACGGGGACGCGATGGCGACGGTGACGAGCGACCAGCTGACCGAACGCATCGGACAAGGACATATCGTCGAATCGCCCGAGGAGATGTCCGACGATTACCGGCACACCCTGATTCACATCTTGACCGTCTCCGCGGACACGGAACTGATCAGCGCCCCGAGCTACTACACGGCGGCCAAGGACAGCCCTTCGATGAACAACCTCATCTCGGCGCTGGCGATCATCCAGGATGAGCTGAGCCATGCGCACATCGGCTACCGGATCCTCCAGGATCTCGGCGTCGACACGGAAGCGCTGATCTATGACCGCGACCCCAAGAAGTTCAAGCATCCCTACGCGTTCGACGTGCCGCTGCGGTCCTGGATCGAACTGATCGTGGCGAACGCGTTCTACGACCGGGCCGGGTACGTGCTCCTGGGGGACGTCTACCGCAACTGCAGCTACGGGCCCTGGCGCCGCGGCCTGGCCAAGGTCGACAAGGAGGAAAACTTCCACCTCCGGCACGGCGAGAACGGGATGCGCCGGCTCGCCCCCTCCCACCGGGCGGAGCTCCAGGCGGCGATCGACTGGATGTTCCCGATGACCGTGGAGTGGTTCGGGCTGCCGGATTCCCTCAAGACGCACGGGAAGCAAATCGGCTACCGTTTGAAGGGCAGCACGAACGATCAGCTCCGCCAGACCTGGCTCGGCACGGCGGTCCCGCTGTGCGAGAGCCTCGGATTTCGTGTGCCCGCGCATCGCGACCAGGCCACCGGCAGCTACGTGCTGGAGTACCCCCTCCCGGTCGATTTCGACGAGGGCGAGCGCCGGTGGCTGATGGACCGGCCGATCACCTGGGACGACGTCCTGGTTCGGTGGAAGCGGCGGGGCCCCGGCAACACGATGTTCGTCGAGATGCTGCAGCGGGGCCGCCGGCAGATGCGAGAGCTGGTGGGGCTGCATTGACGATGCCCGCGGCCGATGGTCGCGCGGCGGCGCCGCCAGACGGGGTGACGCCCGACGCCGTATGGGCCGCCCTCGCGGAGGTCATGGATCCTGAGTGGCCGGTGAGCATCGTGGATATGGGACTCGTGTACGGGGTTGCGGTCGATGAGGGCGCGGTCACGCTGACCCTCACCTTCACCGCGACCGCCTGTCCATGTATGGAGATGATCCGGGACGACATCCGCGCGCGCCTCCACCGGGTCCCGGGCGTCCGGGACGTGCGGATCGTGGTGTCTTGGGACCCGCCGTGGACGAAGGACCGGCTGACGGAGGCGGCGCGGCGGGAACTCGCCCGCTGCGGGGTTACCGTGTAGGGGAGGCGATATGCAGACCGTGGGCGGCGAGCCGGTGTACGAGGTGTTTGCCCGTCGGGTTGATGGTGAGCCTCTCCGTCATGTCGGGTGCGTCGCCGCCCCCGACGACGCACTCGCGCGCGTCTACGCGCGGAGCATCTACGATGAGGAGTCGTGGATCGAGATGTACGTGGTGCCGCGACACGCCGTCATCCCGGTCGAGTCGGTCCGCACCGAGGCCGTGGACGCGCACGCATGAGTACCCCTCTGCTCGACCGGCCGTCGGCTCTCCCCCGCGAGGCGGTCCCGCCGCTCGTGGACCTGGTCGTCGCCCTCGCTGACAACAAGCACGCGCTCGGTCTGCGCTACGGCGAGTGGTGCACCTGCGGGCCGACCATCGAGGCCGGCGTCGCCGCGACCGCGATGGCCCAGGACGAGCTGGGACACGCCCGCGTGCTGTATGGATTGCTCGAAGAGCTGCCCGGGGCGCCTCGACGCTCGGAGCACGAGTGGGCGGCGGAGGATGCGCGGACGGTCGCGCTGGTTCAGCAGCCGTTCCCCAGCTGGCTGCATCTGATCGTCGCCAACGTGCTGCTCGATCAGGCGCTCGGCTGCGTGCTCGAGACCGCCCTGGAATCGCGATACCTGCCGCTCCGGCAGCGCGCCCGCAAGCTGATCGAGGAGGAACAGTTTCATGCCATCCACGGCACGGGGTGGCTGCGCCAGCTGGGTACCGAAGGGCCGGGGGTCCGCGCGAGCCTCGAGAAGATCACAGGGGAGGCCTGGGCCGACACGCTGTGCTGGTTCGGGCCCGCATCCGGCGGCGCGCTCGCCCCGCTCGTGGGGATCGGCGTGCTCAAGGAGGCGGGGGAGGCGGTGCGGCATCGATTCTTGACGCTGGTCGGCCCGATCCTCCGCGGCGCGGGGCTCGTTGGGCCGCTGCGCTCCGATGGGAATCGCTGGGCGCTGACAGAAACGCTGCCGTGGTCGCAGTGGAATGAGTCGCACCGCCGGATGCGGCATGCCTAAGCCCGAGCCGGGGGAAAACGCACGACCCACGCCCGCCTGCCCGTTTTGCGGGTCCGACCAGACCGAGCTGATCAGCCTGTTTGGCTCAACGTCTCTGACATCGCAATACTACTGCCGCACCTGCCGGTCGGCCTTCGAGCAGGTGAAGTGGGGCACCGTTCCCCCAGGCTAGGCTCCTCAGGAGATGCGCGTGGACAAATTGATGCCGCTCGACGAGGCGGTGGCCCGGTCCGTCCGAGATGGGATGGTCATCGCCATAGGAACGGGATTGGAGTCCTGCATCCCGTTCGCGGCGGGGCACGAGATCATCCGGCAGGGCCGGCGGAACCTCACCCTCGTGGGGCCCATCTCCGACATCCTCTTTGATCAACTGATCGGCGCGGGCTGCGTGTCCAACGTGGCCGCGGCGTGGGTCGGCAACGTCGGCGCGGGAACGGCGTACAACTTCCGGCGCGCCATCGAAGAGGGGATCCCGCAGGAGCTTGCGATCGAAGACCACTCGAACCTCACGATCGCGCTGGCGGTGTCCGCCGCCGCTCAGGGGGTGCCGTACCTTCCGACCCGGACGGCGCTCGGCACCGACATCGTGCGGGATCACCCGCGGGTCCGGGAAGTGACGTGCCCATTCACGGGAGAGCCCCTGCTCGCCGTCGGCGCACTCCGGCCCGACTTGACGGTGCTGCACGTGCAGCGGTGCGACCGTCACGGGAACGCGCATCTCTGGGGCAACCTCGGTATCTCCCTCGATGCGGCGCGGGCGGCCGGGACCGTGTTGCTGACGTGCGAGGAAGTCGTGGCGGACGAGGTCATTACGAGCGACCCGAACCGGACCCTCGTGCCCGGGTTTCTGGTGAGCGCAATCGCCGCCGTGCCCTACGGCTCGCATCCGTCGCCGACGCAGGGGTACGTCAACCGGGACGACCGATTCTACGACGAGTATCATGCGGAGACGCGGACGCGCGAGGGGTTCCTGGCCTGGCTCGACCGGATGGTGCTCACGTCCGGCGGCCACGCGGGATACCTCCGCCGTCTCGGAGATGCCAGGGTCGCGGGACTGCATCCGCGCACCGCGCGGCTGGCGGTCCCCGTCAACTACGGATTCTAAATGAGGAGGACGCCGTGCTCGTGGGTGGGGTAACGCGGCGGCAGGTCATGGTGGCCGCGGCGGCCCGCGAGATCCGCGATGGGGAAGTGGTGTTCGTCGGGATGCGTCTCCCCCTGCTCGGGTTTGCCCTGGCCCGGGCGCTGCATGCCCCGCGTGCCGTCGGCCTGTTCGAGAACGGGGTCATCCGCGATACGCCTCCGTCCGCCCCCATCATCACGATGGGAGATCCGCCGAACATCGCGGGTGCTTTGGCCTGCACGACCCTCGTGGACGTGATGAGCCATTTGCAGTGGGGTCGAGTCGACGTGGGGTTTCTGGGGGGGGCCGAGGTGGACCGGTACGGCAACCTCAACACCACCTGGGCGGTCGAGGGGGAGCGGCGCATTCGCCTGCCCGGGAGCGGGGGCGCGGCCGACATCGCGGCGCTGTCGCACCGCACGGTGATTGTGATGCACCACGAGCGCCGCCGGTTCCCCGAACGAGTGCGGTATCTCACCTCGCCGGGATACGGGACCGGTCCGGCGTGGCGGGAGACCGTGGGGCTGCGGCGCGGCGGACCGTCGCGCGTGATCAGCAGCCTGGGGATCTTTGGCTTCGATCCCGCCTCCCGTGAGATGATGCTCGAGTCCGTGCATCCCGGCGTGACCGTGGAGGAGGTCAGGAGCCAGACGGGCTGGGCGGTGCGGGTGAGGCCGGATCTCGGGGTGACCCCGGAGCCGTCAAGAGATGAACTCGACGCGCTCCGGCAATTCGATCCTGATGGGTTGTGGACAGGATGATGAGATGATGATGGGAGGGACACAAGGATGCGTGAAGTGACGACGTACAAGAACTACATCGCCGGGGAATGGCGTGAGTCGTCCGGCGGCCAGTTCGAAGTGAAGAGCCCCGGGGACGGATCGTCCGTCTACCGGGCGCAGCGCTCGACCACGGATGACATCCGGGCCGCCATCGCCGCGGCCCGGGAGGCGTTCGAGACGACCGAGTGGCGGGACGATCCGAACGCGCGCACCGCGGCGCTGTTCAAATTCTCCGAGGCGGTGCGCGCCCGTCACGAGGAACTGGCGCACCTGCTCACGCGCGAGAGCGGCAAGCCCTACCCGATCAGCCGGGGCGAAGCGCTCAGGCTGGCAGAGACGACGAGCTACTTCGCCGGCCTGGCCCGGTGGATCTTCGGGCGGTCCCAGATCCCGCAGCCGAACAGCATCAGCCTGATCATGCGCGAGCCCGTCGGGGTGGTAGGAATCATCGTGCCCTGGAACGCCCCGCTCGCGCTCCTGGCGCGGGCGATTGCTCCGGCGCTCGCGGCGGGAAACGCGGTGGTCGTGAAACCCGCCTCGTACACGGCCGGCTCGACCGTCGAGCTCGGCAAAATCCTCGAGGGGATCCCGGAATTTCCCAAGGGGATCGTGAACATCGTCACCGGCCCCGGCGATCCGGTCGGTGCCGAACTGGCGCGGCACCACGATGTCGACATGGTGGCCTTTACCGGCGACACCTCGACGGGGCGCGAAGTGATGCGGCTCGCCGCCGGCAACCTCAAGAAAGTGTCGCTCGAGCTGGGCGGCAAGTCACCGACGATCGTCTTCGCCGACGCCAACATGGACCGGGCGATCCGCGGCGCGCTCAATGCCGCCTCGTTCTACAACGCCGGACAGATCTGCATCGCCGGGACGCGCGTGCTGGTCGAGACCGGCGTCCACGATGCCTTCGTCGAGCGGGTCAAGGAGATGGTCCCAAAAATGAAGGTCGGCCCGGGCTGGGAGAAGGGCGTGGAAGTGGGGCCGGTGATCTCCGAAAGCCAGCTGGAGAAAGTGACCGGGTACATCGAGCAGGGCAAGCGCGAGGCCGTGCTGGTCACCGGCGGTCACCGCCTCACGGAGGGCGCGCTCGGCAAAGGGTACTTCATCGCGCCCACCGTCTTCGACCAGATGAAGCCGGACGGCAAGATCGCGCAGGAGGAGATCTTCGGGCCGGTGATGGGCATCACGACGTTTGCGGACCTCGACGAGGCGATCAAGATCGCCAACAACACGGTCTACGGCCTGGTGGCCGCGGTGTGGACACGAGACATCAACAAGGCGATGAAGATCGCCACGCGCGTCCGCGCGGGTTCCGTCTGGGTCAACACCTTCGGCAAGATGTTCCAATCGACCGAGATGGGTGGTTTCAAGCAGTCGGGGCTCGGCCGCCAATATGGACTCGAAGGTTTGTTCGAGTACACTGAATTGAAGCACGTCAACATCCAGCTCGAGAAGTAAACGGCGGACAGCATCCACGCGCGCCACCGTGTTCAACCAATGGATATCCCGTTTTCATCCTCACGGATGTCTGGGTGAGCGTTTAAGATGGGTATCCATACTGTGCGCGACAAACGCGCCAGGGGAGATGACCGGGGAGGGGATGGGGGCGGTGGCCGTGTGGATGCTGTTCTGGAGGACTCGAGTGATGCTGGCGTTGATCGCGATGGAGCGGGGGAAGCCGTAAATGGCCTGGTTCCGGTGCCCCTGCGGGTACATGGCGGAGATCAAGCCCGTCGCCGGAGAGATTGTATCGGTGTACCATCTGCATACGGAGGCCCGGCTCGATAAGATGGCGCAGCCCTGCCGCATGGAGCAGCTTCCGGATCCCGTTCCGGAGCCCGTTCTCGTCGCGGCTGGTTCCGTACGCAGGTAACACCGGTCTAAGAGAAAAGGGCCTCGTTCGGGCGCGACCACCGTTCCGCGCCGGACGTCCCATACGCCCCGGTACGCAAGCCGCACGTCTGCCACATACAGGATTGCCCTCGACCTAGCGCCTGACCGCGGAACATTGGGATCGCACATCGGCTAATTTCCGGACCGGTCGCACTCCCACGGCAAACAGGGCATTATATAGATTGTGGAAGGGTATAAGAAGATATGTCGAAGCGCGGTTGCGTCACCTGGGAAGCCGGTAAGCAAAAAGGCTTTACCCTCGTCGAGCTCGTGGCTGTCCTGGCCATTCTCGGGATTCTCGTTGGGCTGGCCCTGCCCCG
>DASSXJ010000317.1 GCA_035703895.1 bacterium
GAGACGGCGGGATGGTTGCCGAGCTGCGGGTCAACCGGGCCCAGCACCCCGTGGGGGTCCATGACGATCTCGTCGGCGGCCAGGGCCACCAGGGTGCCGCCCGACATCGCGTAGTGCGGGACGAACATCGTGACCCGTCCCGGATGATCGCGGAGCGCCCGTGCGATCTGCTCCGCCGCGAGCACCAGCCCGCCGGGCGTATGGAGGATGACATCGATCGGCATCTCGGGCGGCGTCAGCCGGATCGCCCGCAGCACCTCCTCCGAATCCTGGATGTCGATGTACCGGACAATCGGAAACCCCAGCAGGCTCATCGTCTCCTCGCGGTGGATCAGGGCGATGACCCGGCTGCCCCGGCTTCGCTCCAGCTGCTGGAACAGCCGCAGGCGGCTCGTCTGCTGCCACTGCCGGGAGAGCAACGGCTGCAAGAAGGAAATGATGAAAAACACCCACAGCAGGTCAGACAATG
Source organism: bacterium (assembly GCA_035703895.1). NCBI lineage: Bacteria > bacterium. The sequence goes on from DASSXJ010000317.1 coordinate 470, forward strand.
AGATATGCATGGCCCACCCCCCTCGGCTTCCCGGCGCCGGGCCTTAGATCGCTCGGGCCTTGCCCGGAATGCCCGGCTCGGTCATCGCGCGGACCGACAAGATCTCGTTGAGCTTCGCTTCGGAGAGGAGGCCCCGGTCCAAGACGATCTGCCGGATCGGGCGGCCGGTGCGCACGAACTCCTTCACGACCTCGGCCACGGTACTGTACCCGAGGTACGGGTTCAGCGCCGTCGCCAGCGCCGCGCTGTGCTCGACCCAGTGACGGCACTGCTCCTCGTTGGCCACGATGCCCCGCACGCACCGGTCGGTGAACGCGCCTGTGGCGTTGGTCAAAATCTGAATCGACTGCAGGAGGTTGAGCGCGATGACCGGCAGCATGACGTTGAGCTCGAGCTGACCCGCCTGGACCGCGGCCAGCACGGTTAGATCATTGCCCATCACATGGAAGCAGACCATGTTCAACATCTCGGCCATCGAAGGGTTGACCTTCCCGGGCATGATCGAGGATCCGGGCTGCACCGGCGGCAGGCGAAGCTCGTCGAGGCCGGTGTTCGGCCCCGAGGCCATCAGGCGCAGATCGTTGGCGATGCGCGTGAGGGTGGCGGCGAGGGTCCGAAGCGCGGCCGAGCACTCGAGCGCGTCCGCCATGTTCTGCATCGATTCGAAGAGATTTCCCGAACTGCGAAGCGGCAGCCCGGTCAGCTCGGAGAGCCGGCGCACCATCCGGACGTGATACTGCGGGTCGGCATTGAGCCCGGTGCCCGTCGCCGTCCCGCCGATCCCGATGTAGAGCAGGCGTTCACGCGCATTCTTGATGCGCTCGATGTCGAGGGCGACCGCCTGCGCGTATGCGCCGAACTCCTGGCCCAGCCGGACCGGGACGGCGTCCTGGAGGTGGGTGCGGCCGGCCTTCACGATGCCGTCGAACTCGTGGGCCTTCTGCCCCAGCGCTTCCACCAGGCCCTCCAGGGCCGAGAGCAGGTCGCCGAGGGTCATGAGCGCGGCAAGCCTGATCGCGGTCGGCGTGACATCGTTGGTGGACTGGGCCATGTTGACATGGTCGTTGGGGTGGACGAGCGTGTACTCGCCGCGCCTGCCGCCGAGCAACTCGATCGCGCGGTTGGCGATCACCTCATTCGTGTTCATGTGCTGGGAGGTGCCGGCTCCCATCTGAAAGGCATCGATCGGGAACTGCGCATCCCACTTTCCCTCGACGACCTCTTGGGCTGCCTGGGCGATGACACCCGCGATCTTGGGATCGAGCTGACCGAGGGCGGCGTTCGTGTCCGCGGCCGCCTGTTTGATCGTTGCGGTCGCCGCGATGAATGCTCGGGGGAGCCGCAGGCCGCTGATGGGAAAGTTCTCAATGGCGCGGGCGGTCTGCGAGCCATAGTACGCGTCGGCTGGGACCCGTACCTCCCCGAGGGCGTCCCGCTCGATCCGGTACTGTCCGTCGGTGCTCATCGAATTCCTCCACGCCGGTGTCTCGCCGGATGTCTATCAGTATACCGCTCAGCATCGCGCGCCGCGCGGTCTGCCAAGGGCAGGAAACCGCTTGCATGGGCGGGAATACGCCCGGCAGTTCCCTATGGCCGATCACGCGGCATCGCATGCGTACGCCCCGAGCATCCCCTGGTGGCTCCAGCCGGCCGCCACCGTGACGATCCTCTCAGGCTTTGTGGTGTACGCAACGTGGGTGGCGTTGCAGGGGCACGGATCCATCGGGCCGTACTTGTCCCCGTTTTACTCGCCCCCGGTAACGGTGGCCGCGATCCCCATCTCGCCGGCGTTCTGGGTCCTGTGGGCTCCGGCGGGGTTCAGGGCGACCTGTTACTACTACCGCAAGGCGTACTACCGCTCCTACTTCGCCGATCCGATCTCGTGCATGGTGCCCGAGTCCCGGCGTCGATATGCCGGAGAGACGGCGTTCCCGTTCATTCTCAATAACCTCCACCGGTACCTGCTGTACGCGGCGCTCGTGGTGCTCGTCTTTCTCTGGATCGACGCGATCAAGGCTTTCGTGTTCAACGGGCGGTTTGGGATCCACCTGGGTTCGGTGCTGTTTCTCGCCAACGTCGTCTTGCTCTCCGGGTACACGCTCGGCTGCCACGCGTTCCGCCACATGGTGGGGGGCAACCTCGATTGCTACTCCTGCGCCAGGGGCGGGCGCGCGCGTTTTCGCCTGTGGCAGTGGGTCACCCCGCTGAACCACTTGCACGCCGCGTGGGCGTGGGCCAGCCTCTTCTCCGTCGTCGCCGTCGATGTGTACCTTCGCCTGCTGATGGCGAACGCGATCGTCGACCCGGCTCTGTTTTAGCCGGATCGTGCGGAGGGACAGGCGTGGCTGATTGGTACGACACGGTCGAGCACGATGTCCTCGTGATCGGCGCCGGCGGGGCCGGCCTGCGCGCCGCGATCGCCGCCGCCGAATCCGGGTGCTCGGTGGGCCTGGTGTGCAAATCGCTCCTCGGCAAGGCACACACCGTGATGGCCGAGGGGGGGATCGCCGCCGCGCTCGGCAACGTCGATCCCAAGGACGACTGGCGGGTGCACTTCGCCGACACCATGCGCGGCGGGCAGATGATCAGTGACTATCGGATGGTGGAATTCTTCGCGAAGGAAGCGCCGGAGCGCGTGTACGAGCTCGAACGGTGGGGCGGTCTCTTCGACCGCACGCCGGATGGGAAGATCTTGCAGCGGCCGTTCGGCGCCCACACCTACCGCCGGCTCTGCCACGTCGGCGATCGCACCGGATTGGAGATGATCCGGACCCTCCAGGACAAGGCGGTCCACAGCGCGGTCCAGGTCCATATGGAGATCACCCTGACGCGGTTGCTCAAGGACGCGGAGCGGATCGCCGGGGCCTTCGGCTACCGACGGGAAGACGGGCGTTACGTCCTCTTTCGGGCGAAGGCGGTGATCCTGGCCACCGGCGGGTGGGGCAAGGTCTACAAGGTCACGAGCAACTCGTGGGAGTGCACGGGGGACGGCTGCGCGATGGCCTACGAGGCCGGCGCAGAGTTGATGGATATGGAGATGGTCCAGTTCCACCCCACCGGGATGGTCTGGCCGCCGGGCGTCCGCGGGATCCTGGTCACCGAGGCGGTCCGCGGGGAGGGGGGGATCCTCCGAAACGCCAACGGCGAGCGATTCATGGAGCGCTACGACCAGAAGAAGATGGAGCTCAGCAGCCGGGACGTGGTGGCGCGGTCCATTTATAAGGAAGTCCAGGCCGGGCGGGGGAGCCCGCACGGTGGGGCGTTCCTCGACATCAGCCAGCGCGGCGCCGAGTTCATCAAAAAGAAGCTGCCCAGCATGTACGAGCAGTTCCTCAAGCTCGCCGATATCGACATCACCAAGTCTCCGATGGAGGTCGCACCGACGATCCACTACGTGATGGGGGGCGTCCGCGTGGAGGCGGGGGCCGGGGCGTCCACCGTCCCCGGGCTGTACGCGGCCGGCGAGGTGGCCGCGGGCCTGCATGGGGCGAACCGCTTGGGCGGCAACTCGCTCTCGGACCTCCTGGTGTTTGGCAAGCGGACGGGGGAGCATGCGGCCGCGTACGCAAAGGGTCTTGTCGCCACACCCCGGGTGGACGACCGCCAGGCGGGTGAGGAGCGGGCGCTGCTGCAGCGCCCGTTCGAGGGGGGCGGGAAGGAGAATCCCTTCGCGATCCACGAGGCGCTGCAGGAGGTGATGGGGACCTATGCCGGGATCGCGCGGACCGGCGACCAGCTCGCCCGGGGTCTCGAGAAGATCCTGGAGCTGCAAAAGCGGTCTGGGGACCTGCACGCCCCCGGCTCGATGCTCTTCAACCCGGGATGGCACGCGTGCCGCGACGTCCGGTTCATGCTGACCCTCTGCGAGGCGATCTTCCGATCGGCGTTCGAGCGAAAGGAGAGCCGCGGCGCCCACTGGCGGCTGGACTTTCCCGATCCAGACTCCACGTGGGCAGCTCGGAACCTGATCGTCCGTCGAAGCGACGGCGGGATGCAGGTGAGCGTACGGCCGGTACCGCAGGTGCCCGCGGAGCTTGCCCAGCTGGTCCAACCGAGAGCCTGACGGACCGGTCGTGCCGCCGCCTCGTGGCGGCGATTGGAGGATGTGATGGCGGACGCGACGTTCCAGGTGTTCCGCGGCGACGCCAAGCGCGGCGACCTGGTCACCTACAAGGTCCCGATCACCGAAGGGATGGTCGTCCTCGACGGAATTCACTACATTCAGGGACACCTGGACGGTACGCTGGCGTGCCGGTGGAACTGCAAGGCGGCCAAGTGCGGATCCTGCAGCGCGGAGGTCAACGGGCGGCCGCGCCTCATGTGCAAGACCCGGGTCGACGAGTTCGGAGATCTCCCGATCACGGTCCGGCCGATCAAGGTGTTTCCCGTGATCAAGGATCTCGTCACGGATGTCTCGTGGAACTACAAAGTGAACCGGGAGATCCCGCCGTTCACCCCGAGCCCGGACGATCCCGGTCCTTGGAAGATGTACCCCGAGGACGTGGAACGGCTGTTCGAGTTCCGGAAATGCATCGAATGCTTCCTGTGCCAGGATGTCTGCCACGTGCTCCGGGAGCACGAGGGGCAGAGCCGGTACATGGGCCCGCGGTTCATGGTCCGGATCGCGGCCCTCGAGATGCACCCCAAGGACACCCGTTCGCGGACGGACCTCCTCAAAGGGGCAGGCGGCATCGGATTCTGCAACGTCACCAAGTGCTGCGAAGAGGTGTGCCCGGAGCACATCCACATCACCGACAACGCCATCATCCCCCTCAAGGAGCGGATGGCGGACGACTTCTTCGATCCCTGGAGAGCCCTGCTCAGACTCTTCGGAAGCAAAAAAGAGCCCCGGGGGACCTGACCCATGCTGACGCTGGAGAAGCTCACCCCGCCCCGCGAAGGGCAGCGGATCGAAGTCCGGGACGGCAAGCTCCACGTGCCCGATACTCCGATCCTGCCCTTCATCGAGGGGGACGGGACCGGCCCCGATATCTGGCGCGCCACAGTGCGCGTGCTGGAAGCGGCGGTCCGCCGGGCCTACGGCGGGCGGAAGCAGATCGTGTGGTTCGAGGTCTTCGCGGGAGAGAAAGCCCACACCCGGTTCGGGACCTGGCTCCTCGACGATACCCTGCGCGCATTCGAGTACTACACGGTCGGGATCAAGGGCCCGCTGACGACCCCGATCGGGGGTGGATTCAGGAGCCTCAACGTGTCGCTCCGCCAGCAGCTCGACCTGTACGCGTGCGTCCGTCCCGTGCGGTACTTCGAGGGCGTACCGAGCCCGGTGCGCCACCCGGAGCAGGTCGACGTCGTCGTGTTCCGGGAGAACACCGAAGATATCTATGTCGGGTATGAGTTTGCGGGGGGGAGCCCCGAGGCCAAGAAGCTGATTGACTTCGTCGGGCGCGAGTTCAAATGGAAGATCCGCGAGGGCGCCGGGGTCGGGCTCAAGCCGATGAGCCCGTTTGGGAGCAAGCGGCTGGTGCGCAAGGCCATCCAGTATGCGATCGACCACGGCCGCGCCAGTGTCACGCTCGTCCACAAGGGTAACATCATGAAGTACACTGAGGGGGCGTTCGCGCAGTGGGGGTACGAGCTGGCGCGTGAGGAGTTCGGAGACCGGACGATCCCTTGGAGCGAGGTGCAGAAGCTCGGCGGGAAAGTCCCCACCGGCAAGATCTTAATCCAGGACTACATCGCCGACGTCACGTTCCAGCACCTGTTGACCCGACCGAGATCGTTCGACGTGATCGCCACCAGCAACCTCAATGGCGATTACATCTCGGATGCGGTCGCCGCACAAGTCGGGGGCATCGGCATGGCGCCGGGCGGCAACATCAGTGACTTTCACGCGGTGTTTGAGGCGACCCACGGCACCGCCCCCAAGTACGCGAATCAAGACAAGGTGAACCCCGGTTCGCTCATCCTCTCCGGGGTGATGATGCTGGAACACCTGGGGTGGGGAGAGGCGGCCCGCCTCATCGTCCAAGCGATGGAGGCGACGTTCCGCCGCAAGATCATGACCTATGATTTGGCGCGGCTGACGGAGGGCGCCCGCGAGGTCCGCACGAGCGAGTTCGCGACGGCCGTGATCGACGGCATGTGATGGAGGGATCCGGGTGGGCAGAACGCGCGCCAAGGTGACCATCGTGGGGGCCGGCAACGTCGGCCATTCGGCCGCCCAGTGGATCCTGTCGCACCGACTCGCCGACGTCGTGCTGGTGGATGTCATCGAGGGGATGCCCCAAGGAAAGGCGTTGGATCTCATGGAAGCGGAGCCGATCGAAGGCGTCGACTTCCGGATTACCGGCGCCAACGGATACGACGAGACCGCTCAGTCGGACATCGTTGTGATTGTGGCCGGGATCGCCCGCAAGCCCGGGATGAGCCGGGAGGACCTGCTCGCCACGAACGCCGGGATCGTCCGAGGTGTGATCGAGCAGGTGACCAAGCGGTCGCCGGCCGCCCACCTGATCGTCGTCACCAATCCGCTCGATGTGATGGTGTACCTGGCGTTCAAGGTGAGCGGATTCCCCCCGGAACGAGTGATGGGGCAGAGCGGGGCGCTCGACAGCACCCGGTTCCGGACGTTCATCGCGCAGGCTCTCGGCGTCTCGGTGCAGGATGTCTCTGCGATGGTGATCGGCGCCCACAGCGATACGCACATGGTCCCGCTGAGCTCCCTCGCGACGGTCGGAGGCATCCCGCTCGCCACCCTGCTCCCCCCTGAGCAGATCGCGGCGCTCGCGGAACGCACTCGGAAGGGCGGCGCGGAGATCGTGAGCCTGCTCAAGACCGGCAGCGCGTTCTTCGCCCCCGGGGCGGCGATCACGCAGATGGTCGAAGCGATCCTGCTCGACCGAAAGCGGGTGCTGCCGCTTTCCGCGTATCTCAGCGGCCAGTACGGCGTGCGCGACCTCTACGTCGGGGTCCCGGCGGTGCTGGGCGCCGGCGGGGTCGAACGGATCCTGGACGCCCCGATGGATGCCGGCGAGCGCAAAGCGTTCGACGCTGCGGTGGCGAGCATCCGGGAGAACGTCGCGCTTCTGAAACTCTAGCCCACGCCGATGAAGCTGCATGAGTATCAGGCCAAGGAGGTCTTCGCCCGGTACGGGCTCCCCGTGCAGGCGGGGGTCGTCATCGAACGGCCCGAGGAGGTCGCCCGTCTCGATCTGCGGTACCCGGTCGTCGTGAAGGCCCAGGTGCTCGTGGGCGGTCGGGGAAAGGCCGGCGGGGTGAAGCTGGCCAAGACGCCCCCCGAGGCGGAGGCGCATGCCCGCGCGATCCTGGGCATGGAGATCAAGGGCGAGCGCGTCGCGCGTGTGTTGGTCGCGCCGGCCGCGGAGATCCTCTCGGAGTACTATTTGGCGTTCGTGACGGACCGCGCAACACGGTCTGCGGTCGCGGTCGCGTCGGCGGCGGGCGGGGTGGACATCGAAACCGTGGCACGGACGACACCCGAGAAGATCGCCACCCTTAAGATCGATCCGTTCCTCGGATGTCCGCCGTTTCAGGCCCGCGCGCTCGGGCGGCGGCTGGGATTGGCCGGCCCCTTGCTCGACCAGTTTAGCGGAATCGCCGGGACTCTCTACCGGCTCTATTGGACCGAGGACGCCGAACTTGCCGAAATCAACCCGCTCGCGGTGGTGGGGGCCGGTCTCCTGTGTGTCGATGCCAAGCTCGTCCTCGACGATAACGCGGCCTATCGCCACGCGGACCGTCCCGCGTCGGAGGAGCTGACCCCGCTCGAGCAAGAGGCCCGGTCCAATGGGCTGGCCTATGTCGAGCTCGACGGGGACATCGCGGTGATCGGCAACGGCGCGGGTCTCGTCATGAGCACGCTGGACCTCCTCGCGCACTTCGGCGGCCGGGCCGCCAACTTCCTGGATATCGGCGGCGGCGCGACGACCGAGGGGATGCGCAAAGCGCTGGATATCGTGCAGCGCAAGCCCGGGATTCGGGCGATCTTCATCAATATCTTCGGTGGCATCACCCGGTGCGACGACGTCGCCCGGGGGATCGTTCAGGATCCCCCTCGGGTGCCGGCCAGCATCCGGCTGACGGGCACCAACGAGGAAGAGGGCCAGCGCATCCTTCGCGCGGCCGGGATCACGGCGGGCCTCGACGCCGACGAAACGGCGCAAGCGGCAGTGGCCCTGGCCCGGGGGGGACGATAGCATGGCGATCCTTGTGGGCCGCGACACCCGCCTGCTGGTGCAGGGGATCACCGGCTATCAAGGCATGTTCCATGCCGGGCTGATGCTCCAGGCCGGCACACAGGTCGTGGCCGGCGTGACTCCGGGGAAGGGCGGGACGAAGGTCCACGCGGTCCCGGTGTTCGAGACCGTCGATGAGGCGGTCCGGGAAACGGGCGCAAATGCGGGCGTGATCTTCGTGCCGGCGCGGTTCGCGCGGGACGCCGCGTTGGAGTCGATCGCCAACTTGCTGAACCCCGTGGCGATCATCACCGAGGGGATGCCGGTACACGACGCCATCGAGGTCGTGGCCTACGCCGCCCGGCTGGGGGTGCGCGTGCTCGGCCCCAACGGACCGGGGGTGACGACCCCGGGTCAGTGTCGAGTCGGGATCATGCCCACCCACCTCTTTACGCCGGGCCATGTCGGTGTGGTCTCCCGCAGCGGGACGCTGACGTACGAGATCGTGGCAGGGCTCACCCGCGCGGGTCTCGGCCAGTCGACCGCCGTGGGGCTGGGCGGGGACCCCGTGGTGGGGATGAGCTTCGTCGACGTGCTTCGGCTGTTCAACGCCGATCCGGAGACCCGCGCCATGGTCCTCATCGGCGAGATCGGCGGGCGGGCCGAGGAGGACGCTGCGGCGTACATCGCCGCCCACGTCAAGAAGCCGGTCGCCGCCTACATCGCGGGGCGCACCGCCCCGGAGGGCAAGCGGATGGGCCACGCCGGCGCCGTGATCTCCGGGACCGAAGGCACCGCTGCGCACAAGATCCAGGCGCTCGAAAGCGCTGGGGTCGCGGTGGCACAGCTTGCCAGCGGCGTCCCGGCGCTGCTGCGGGAGCGTCTGGGCGCAGGCCAGGCGTCGAAGCGCGCGCCGGGGTAGCAGGGGCCGCGGCGGCGAATGGTCGCCCCTGCCTGGCCGGGTGTATAATGAGGGATCGAAGATGCGATTCGTCGCCCGCTGGCTGATTAACGCGGTCGCCCTCTACCTGACGACGCTTGTGGTCAGGGGCGTCCATGTGCCGGATTTTGGCGCGACGTTGGTGGCCGCGCTCGTGCTGGGGATCGTCAACGCCGTGATCCGGCCGGTGGCGCTGATTTTGACGCTTCCTTTAAATATCCTCACGCTGGGCCTCTTCACGTTTGTCGTGAACGCCGGCATGCTCTACCTCGTCTCCAAGGTGACCGCCTTGCGGCTGGACGGGTTCTGGGCGGCGTTCCTGGGCGCGATCGTGCTGAGTGTCGTGAGCGCTGTGCTGACCCGGCTCGTGGCGGACTAATGGCGCGCCGGCAGCCCGTCGTGAGTGCGTCTCCGCATGCCGTCCCCGGGGAAATAGAGTTCCTGATCATCACCGGCCTGAGCGGCGCCGGGAAGACGCTCGCGACCCATACGCTGGAGGACTTGGGGTTCTTCTGCGTCGACAACCTCCCCCCGGCGCTGATCCCGAAGTTCGCCGAGATCATCAAGGAATCCGAGGGGCGGATCTGGCGGGTGGCGCTCGTGATCGACATTCGGGGCGGGGAGTTCTTCGACGCGTTGGGGACCGCGCTGGCGAACCTGGACGCCTCCGGGATTCGATTTCAAATCGTGTTTCTGGACGCGTCCGACGAGATCTTGGTTCGGCGCTTCGAGGAGACGAGGCGCAAACATCCGCTGGGCACCAGCATCCTCGACGGCATCCGCGCGGAGCGCCGCCGCCTCGAGCCGCTCAAGGAGCGGGCGCACAAGATCATCGACACCAGCACGTTGACGGCCACGGAGCTCAAGCAGGAGCTCGCCGACACGTTCCTGCGGGCGGACGGTCGGCGAACCCTCACGGTCACCGTCACCACGTTTGGCTACAAGCACGGGATCCCACTCGACGCCGATCTCGTGTTCGACGTGCGGTTTCTGCCGAACCCGTACTACGTCGAGACCCTGCGGGCCCTCCCGGGCAGCAGCCCCGAGGTACGCGAGTTTGTGCTCGGGTCCCCGCAGACCGCAGAGTTCCAGCGGAGGCTGCACGAGATGCTGGGCTACCTCCTCCCCCAATTTACAGCGGAGGGGAAGAGCCACCTGACGGTCGCGATCGGGTGCACGGGGGGGAAGCATCGGTCGGTGGTCATCGGCGAGGACCTGGCGCGATTTCTCCGCCAGGCGGGCTACACGGTGCGGGTCAAGCACAGGGACGTCAGGAAGGAATGAGCCTCAACGGGCAGCGGAACGAGCACCTGCTCGACCGGGTGCGATTGTGGCTCCGGTGGCTGGAGCCGGGCCTGGGCGTGAAGCGGTGGATCGCGTTGATGGCGGGCGGGATTTTCCTGCTGAGCATCGGCGTCGTCTTCATCGTCAATTTCAAGCTTCCTGAAGAGCTCGCGCGCGCCGTCGTGAGCACGATCGAGATGGTCTCTATTGCGACCGGCCACGCGATCTCCCCGATCGCGATCGGGGTGGCGCTCCTCCTGATTGGGATCGTGATCATCGTGTATGGGATCCGGGAGACGGTGGGGGCGATCGTGGGGGTATTCCTTCCCCGCGGCGACCCCCGCCTCGTCGGGATGATCCTCCAGCAACGCCAGCTCCAACGCGGGCCGAAGATCGTCGTGCTTGGCGGCGGCACCGGTCTCAGCACCCTGCTGCGCGGGTTGAAGAAGATCTCGACGAACCTCACGGCGGTCGTGACCGTGTTCGATGACGGCGGGTCGTCGGGGCGGCTGCGCCGGGAACAGGGGATCCTTCCCCCCGGCGACATCCGCAACTGCCTGGTGGCCCTGGCCGAGGCCGAACCACTGCTGACCAAACTGTTTACGCACCGGTTCAAAGGCGGCGACCTGGACGGCCACTCGTTCGGAAACCTCTTCATCACCAGTATGTCCCAGGTGACCGGTGATCTCGAGACCGCCCTCAAGGAATGCAGCAAGGTCCTTGCGATCCGCGGCCGCGTCTTGCCGACGACGCTTAGGGATGTGACGCTGTGTGCGGAGATGAGCGACGGGACCGTGGTAGAGGGGGAGTCGGCGATCACACGCGCCGGCGGGACGATTCGCCGTGTGTTCCTGAAGCCCGGGCGCGTCCCCCCGCTGCAGGATGCGCTCGACGCGATCGCGGACGCGGACCTCATCGTCCTCGGGCCGGGGAGCCTCTACACCAGCGTGCTTCCCAACCTGCTCGTCGACGGGGTGGTAGGGGCGCTGCGGCGGTCGCGGGCGCTCAAGGTCTACGTCTGCAACGTCATGACCCAACCAGGGGAGACCCGGAGATTCCAGGCCTCGGACCACGTGCGGGTCCTGCTGGAGCAGGGGGGGCGAGGGTTGTTCGATTACGTGCTCGTGAACACACGCCGGCCCCGCAATCAGGAACTCCTCGCCCGATACAGCCAACAGGGTGCCGAGCCGGTCGACCCCGACGTCGACGCGATCCGCGCGCTCGGGCTGCACCCGGTATCGGAAGATCTGATCAGCGAGGAGGAACTGGTCCGCCACGACCCTCGCAAGATCGCCGCGGTCCTGATGCAACTGCTGGCCGACGTGTCCCCGGAGGTCCACCGCATCCCGGCGCCGCTGTAGGAAACTTGACACTCCTCGGCTAACAATATTACGATGGGAACCGCGTTTTTCCCCACCGGTCCCTGCGCTCCCACAACAGCGACCGAATGCGCCTGACGCCCACCGGCGTCCAACGGGCCCCTTGGTGGGGCCGGAGAGGGCAGAGCGCGGGCACGCGGGAGACGGCGCGCATGCGAGGGGGATGACGATGCTGCTCGACTGGGGCTACGTGGCGGTCTTCGCCATCGTGGGAGCGGGCATGGTGGCGCTGCCGCTGCTGATCATTTGGCTGATCAGCCCCCGAAGCACCTACCCCCAGAAGCTTGAGACCTACGAGTCCGGCGTCCCGACGATCGGTCAGGCCTGGTCCCAGTTCAACGTCCGGTACTACCTGTTCTCGCTGGTGTTCGTCGTCTTCGATGTGGAGATCATCTACCTGTATCCGTGGGCGGTGGTGTACCGTCGCGCCGGGCCGGTCGCCTTCTACGACATCCTGATCTTCCTGGTGATCCTTGCGCTGGGGCTGCTCTACGCGTGGCGCAAGGGCGCCCTCGAGTGGGTCTAGGAGGCGTCTCTCGTGCCTTGGTACGTTGAGCTGGCTCGGGCGATCGTCGGGACCGTCGTGATCTTTTCGGGCGTCGCGATCATCGCCGCGATGTTTGGCGTCCTCCTCGAACGGAAGATCAGCGGATGGATCCAGAGCCGGCTCGGCCCCAAGCACGTGGGCCCCCAGGGGTTGTTGCAGACGATTGCGGATACCATCAAACTGCTGCACAAAGAGAATATCGTTCCGCGCAACGCCGATGCGCCGATCTTCGCCAGCGCCGTCATCGTGGTGCCGCTCGCCGCGCTCTTGGACTACGTCGTGATCCCGTTTGGGACGACCCGGGCGGGGCCGCTGATCTTCCGCGATCTCAACATCGGCGTCTTGTACTTCGCGGCGACCTCCTCGCTCGTCGTCGTCGGGATCCTGATGGCGGGGTGGGGGTCCAACAACAAGTACGCGTTGATCGGCGGGCTGCGGTCGGCGGCGCAGATGGTCAGCTACGAGATCCCCATCGGGCTGGCGCTGATCACGGTCGCGATGCTCGCCGGGTCGCTCTCCACCGTGACGATCGTCAACGCCCAGCGCACCGTCTGGTTCGGCGTGGTCCAGCCGGTGGCGTTTCTCATCTTCCTCATCTCGGCCACCGCCGAGGTGAACCGCGTCCCCTTTGACTTGGTGGAGGCCGAGAGCGAGCTGGTCGCCGGCTATTTCTCGGAATACAGCGGGATGCGGTTTGCGCTGTTCCAGCTCGGCGAGTATGGAGAGATGTTTGCCATGGCCGCGATGGCAGTCACGCTGTTTCTGGGAGGGTGGCGCGGTCCCGTCCTGCCGCCCGTGCTGTGGTTCGTGATCAAGCTGTACGCGCTCATCTTCGTCTTCATGTGGGTGCGGTGGACGTTCCCGCGATTCCGGATCGATCAGCTGCTCAACTTTTCGTGGAAAGTGCTCATCCCGGTCGCCCTCGTGAACCTGGTGGTCACCGCGTATGTCGTGATGGTGCTGCACCCGTGACCGGTGAGGCGATCGCCTTCTACCTGCTGGCGGCGGCGATGCTGGCATCCGGCGTGGTCGTGGTCACCAGCTCCAACATCGTGCACAGCGCGGTGGCGCTCATCCCGGTCTTTCTCGGTGTGACCGGGCTCTACATCCTTTTGAACGCCGAGTTCGTCGCCGGGATCCAGGTACTGATCTACGCGGGCGCGATCACCGTGCTGATCCTGTTCGTGATCATGTTGACGG
>DASSXJ010000318.1 GCA_035703895.1 bacterium
CGCCAACATTGTCATCGATCGGGCGGAGACGCTCCTCGGAGCGGTGTTTGGCAAGCACGTCCGCATCGCCGGCTCCACTGCGTCGATTCTCGATCCGGCGGAAGGGATGGGCAGCGAGAACACGGCGATCCGCCCGTCTCCTTTTCAGTACGTGATGCGCTGGTACGACAACCCGGCCATGAGCCCGTAAGATTGAGCGCCGCAGAGGGGATGACGGGCGAAAGGGGGGTGAGGCTGCGAGAGCGCGCTCGGGCGAGCCGACCGCGTACGACAACGGCATACACATGAGGGGGGGACTGTATGGCTCTCTTGCGCCTTGGTGTTGGTGTGCTTGCGCTGGCGCTTGTTGTGGGCATCATGAATGGGACCATCTCCTCGCAACCGATCGTGCCGCGCACGAACGCCATCTTGGAACACAGCCTGGCCGTCGAGACAGGCCAGGCGACCCTCCGGCTACACGAACGGCTGATCTCCGGCGGGGTCATGGATGCCGCCTGGCACGCCAGGTACGGAGAAGGCGCCGGCCCCGGCTCCCGCGCCCGCAGCCTCCGGCTCCCGGAGGGTGTCAAGACCAAGACCCTCGGCTGTCCCAACGTGTTCCACGGGAAGTTTGATAACATCCGGGCGAACCAGGACTGCTCGTTCCGCCGGCACGCGGAGGAGCAGATCGCCATCGACCCAACCGACCACACGCACCTCATCGCGGGCCAGAACGACAGCCGCATCGGCTTCAACCACTGCGGGATCGACTACTCCTTCGACCGGGGCAGGCATTGGGGCGACCAGCTCCCACCCTTCTGGCAGTTTGCCCTCAAGGACGGGCACGTGTCCGACGCCGCAAGCGATCCGGCGATGGCCTTCGACTCGCAGGGTAACGTCTACTTCACCTGCATTGTGTTTGACGTCGTGGCGGCGGCTAACGCGATCGTCGTCACCAAGTCCAACGCCGCGTTCGGCGGCTCGTTCTTCCACAGCCCGGCCGGCGGGCCGCTCGTGGACAACCCTCTTGGGATCGTGGCCAACGACAACGACCCGGTCATCTTCAACGACAAGGAGTTCATCGCCGCGGACTCCCACATCGCCAGCCCGAAGCGGGACAACGTCTACGTCACCTGGACTCGCTTTAGCGCCACCGACAGCCCCATTTACTTCTCCCAGTCCAAGGACGGCGGCGCAACCTGGTCCCCCGGGGTCGAGATCAGCGGCGCGAGCAGCGCGTGCATCCTGGCCAACCAGTTTGCCCCCACGACCCCGGCCAACAGGTGCAACCAAGACCAGGGGTCCTGGCCGGTCGTGGGGCCCGATGGGACCCTCTACGTCTTCTTCAACAACGGGAACACGCCGACGATCGTGAACCAGCACATGCTCGTCAAGTGCCTGGGCACGGCCGACTGCACGAACAAGGCCAATTGGTCGGAGCCCGTCAAGGTGGCCGACGACTTCGACACCCAGCCGTTTTTCCTCGGTCCCCAACTCAACGATCCGGTGACAGGATGCCCCCGAGGCCGGCAGTGCCTGCCGCCCAACGGCTACCGGCTGAACGACTTCGGCGCGGGCGCGTTCGACCCCAACTTCGGGTCACAGGGACGGCTATACTTCTCCTGGTCCGACTTCCGCAACGGCGGACCCTGCGCCACGAGCGGCGGGCTCCCCGTCGAGCCGTGCGCCAACCACAACAACGACGTGTTCATCGTTCACTCCGACAACGGCGGGGCCACGTGGTCGGCCCCCAAGCTCGTGAGCAGCGACGACAAATCCGGGGCGGCCCAGTGGCAGTCCTGGATGGCGGTGGGCCCGGAGGGGAACGTCTACATCGCCTACTACGACCGGCAGCATGGCTGCGAGTCGAGCGGCTGCAACGATATCACGCTGGCCGTGTCCACCAACCATGGGACGTCCTTTAAGCACTTCCGCATCACGACGGCGTCCATGCCCAACCTGACGCCGGCGAACAACTCCGCACAGATGGGCTTCCTCGGGGACTACATGAGCGTGGCCGCGGACTCGCACGGGGCCGTCATCGTCTGGGCCGACACCCGGTCGCACAACCCGGCATTGGTTTCGGCCGCGGAGGATGTCTACTTCGCGGACTTCCCGCTGAGTACATTGGGACACTAGACCGTCGGCACACCGCGGGCTTCGGGCCGGGGATCGGCCCGAAGCCCGCGCGACTTCTTTAGGAACCGCAAGTGCCCGTCGGTGGGAAACTACTGTACGCGCAGCACGGGGGGCGTCTTGAGCTGGACGAAGCCGACGGGCAGCGAGGACCGGGCCACCCGCACGATCTGGAATGGCGCCGTCGAAGAGTTGGCCGTCGCCGCGGGGAGCGGCCGGGTGTCCCGCAGCGTGTACGCCACCTCGAGCCGGTCGGGCGTCGCCGCGATCTTGGTGATGGCGAGGATCGCGGAGTCGGACGCCTGGCCGGCAAACACGGCGATCACCATGTCGCGGTCGAAGTCCACGACGGGGGGCGGACCCGCGTCCGGGCCGGCGTGCCGGCGCCAGAGGGTACGCCACGCCGTATCGTCGCGGATCACGAGGCGCTCCGGGAGCCGCACCCCCGAGATCTTCCCCTCGGCAATCGTCACGAACGGCACGGTGCGACCACTCGTGACCTGCGCACCCGCGCCGGTCAGCGCCGCCAACACCAGGAGGCACGCGAGCCCAGCACGGGGCCCGTGGCTGATCAGAAATCGTCTCGTCACCATGCGCCTCACCTTGATATCCCACCCCTCAGCCTCTCCTACGGGTGCGCGCCCGGAAACGTTCCTCCGCCCGGCCGCGCGACAGCGCACAGGTCTCCCGGCGCGGCGAGACGATCCAGGTGTTATCATGGGGACGCATCCCCAACCACAGCAGATAGGAGGGCGGCCGTGTCGATCGAGCCCACGGTGCACGAAGAGGAATACCTGGTGGACAGCGACATCCTTAAGGAGTTCATCGGCGAAGTCACGCCGGTGGTTCGCCATACCTCGTCCCCCGAGGAAGCCGCGGCCAAGCTCCGTCCGGCGTTTTCGCGCCTGCTGGGCGATCGGCGATGGTTGCCCGACAAATTCAGGGCGCCGTGTGAGAGCGGTGGCATGGGCGGCGGCATCGGCCAGTGGCTCTTGTATCGCTCGGCCGACCGCTCGCTCACGCTCTTCAGCCTGGTCGTGCCCTCCGGGTCGGCGACCCCGGTTCACGATCATCTAGCCTGGGGGTTGGTTGGGCTCTACGAGGGCGCCCAGGAGGAATCGATCTACCGGCTGGTCGGCGGTACCGGCGAAGGACACGGGAACCTGGAACTCGTGACCGTGCGACAGCTCCGGGTCGGCGATTTCTACGAACTCATCCCGCCCGACAACGATATTCACGGCGTGCGGACGACCTCCCCGACCGCGTCGGTCTCCCTCCACCTCCTCGCCAAGGATATCGGATGCGCCTGGCGGCACGCGTACGATCCCGAAAAACAGACCATACGCCCGTTCCGCTCAGGATACACCAACGCCAAGTGCGAGGACGAGCCGGCGGCCGGCCGCTGAGGGAGCAGGGACCCGGGTATGCCGAAGCCGCCGGAGTTCGACCTCGTCGTGAGCGGGCGCATCGTGCTACCCGAGCGGGTCCTCGACCACGGCTACGTCGCCGTTCGTCGCGGCCGGATCGCCGCGGTCGGAGCCGAGGAGTCGCCCCCGCGGGGGGCACGGGTCGTGCAGGCCGACCACGCGTATGTTCTGCCGGGGATCGTCGATACGCACGTGCACACGCGAAGCGAGCCGGGCGAGGGCATCACCCGGTGCACGCAAGCCGCGGTCGCGGGCGGGGTGACGACGATCGTGGACATGCCGTACGATATGCCCGCGGCCGTTCCGGATCTCGAGACCTTCACGAGGAAGATCGCAGACGTCGCCGCCCAGGCGGTCGGAGACGTCGCGCTGTACGGAACGATTCGCAGGGAGGGTGGCCTCGACGAGATCGAGCGGATCGCCGCCGCCGGCGCGTGCGCGTTCAAGATGGCCACGTACGAGGCCGACCCGGTCCGCTTTCCCCGGATCCCCGATGGGGAGCTCCTCGCCGCGTTCCACCGGGTCGCCCCACTCGGCCTCCCCGTCGCGGTGCACTGTGAGAACCAGGACATCGCCGATCGGGGCGCGGCCCGGGAGCGCGCCGCCGGACGGACCGATCCGCTCGCCCACGGGCGATCGCGGCCGCCCGTCTCGGAGACCGAAGCGGTCGGCCGCGTGCTCGAGCTGGCGGTCGGGACGGATGTCCACGTGCACATCGTCCACGCCAGCGTCCCCCGCTCCTTCGACCTCGTGGAGCGGTACCGGCAAGAGGGCGGCCGCGTCACCGCCGAGACGTGCATCCAGTACCTCGTGCTCGATGAATCTTCGATGGCCCGCCTCGGGGCGCTTGCGAAAATCAACCCGCCCCTCCGGAGCCGCGACCACGTCGAGGCGTTATGGCGGTATCTGGCCGCCGGCCGGATCGATCAGGTGACCTCCGACCACGCCCCCTGGCTCCTCGCGCGAAAGAGCGATCCGGATATCTTCGCGAACGCGTCGGGCGCCCCGGGGGTCGAAACGCTGTTGCCGTTGCTGTACCACTTCGGCGTCGCCTCCGGCCGGATCTCCATCCTCGAACTCGCCACCCTGCTGTCCGAGCGGCCCGCGCGCAACTTCGGGCTGGCTCCCCGCAAGGGCCGGCTGACGCCTGGGGCGGACGCCGACCTGACGATCCTCGACCCGGACGCGGTTTGGACGATCCGGGGGAAGGACCTCCATAGTGGCGCCGGCTGGACCCCCTTCGAAGGGCTGGAGATCCGGGGCCGGGTCGCCCAGACCTTCGTCAGAGGCCGCGCAGCATACGAGCGCGGCGGGGTCGTGGCACGTCCCGGCGACGGCCAGTTCATCTCGCCGGTGCGCGATGTCCCGGGACGCGGAACGGCGCCCGGGGTGCCTGCGCCGGCGGATCTCGGAGGAGTTCGCGCATGACGGCCACCGCGAGCGCGAGCCGCATCCTGGGTCTGATCGGCGTCGGCACCATCGGCGGCCAGGTCCTTCAGGCGCTTGCCACGAAGCGGATCCCGTACGATCGCGCGGTGGTCCTGGCCCGGTCACGGCGCGAGGACACGGAGAATCGCGTTGTGGGCGCCGGCGGATCCATCGTGTACGACGTCGCGCCCCTGATCAGCGCACGCCCCGCCGTGGTGCTCGAAGCCGCCGGCCACGAGGCGGTGCGGGCCTACGCGCTCCCCATCGTCAAGGCCGGCCTCAACATGATCCTCATGAGCATCGGCGCGCTGGCCGACGAGACGGTCCGCACCCCACTCGAAGACACCGCCAGGCAGAACGGCGCGACGATCTGGCTCCCCTCGGGGGGCGTGGGCGGACTCGATGCGCTGGCGGCGGCCCGGGCGCTCGGCGACCTGGAACGCGTGACCCACCGGACGATCAAGCGCCCGGAAGGACTGAGTACCGCGCCCTACGTGGTGGCGCAAGGCTTGCTGCGGGAGACCCTGTCGGAACCCCTCGTCGTCTACCGCGGCTCGGCGCGCGAGGCGGTGGGACACTTCCCGCAGAACGCCAACATCGCCGCCGCGGTGAGCCTCGCGGGCATCGGCTTCGATCGGACCCAGGTCGAGATCGTAGCCGATCCTTCGATCCCCCGATCGGTGCATGAGATTCGGGCCGAAGGGCGCTTCGGGACGTTTACGCTGCACTTCGAGAACGTCATGGACCCCGCCAACCCGCGCACCTCGCGCCTCGCTTGTCTCAGCGCCGTTGCGGCGCTGCAGCGCCGCCAGGGGGTGTTCCGGCTCACCTGACCGCTCCCGGCCGAAGCGTGTACGTCCACGCATCGGCTTCGAGCACGACGTCTCCACGCTGATTGCTGATCGCGAAGGTCAGGTGGCATACCGGTTTGTCGGGTTTGAGGGCCACCACTTCCACCTTCGCCGTGAGGACGTCGCCCACAAAGACGGGCGCCCGATACGTGAGGGACTGGCTCATGAAGACGGTTCCCGGTCCGGGAAGGTCCATCGCCACCAGGGCGTTGAGGAGGCCCGCCGTGATGCCCCCTTGGGCGACCCGGCGCCCGAACCGCGTACGTGCGGCGAAGTCGTTGTCGAAGTGGAGCGGGTTGTAGTCGCCCGTGATCTCGGCGTACTTTCGGAGATCGTCATCGGTCACTTTTTTTGTCCGTGTGGCCGACTGCCCGACACGGAGCGCGAGCGGTCCTATCGGATCCGGCGCGTGGTCCATTGCTCCCTCAGCCAAAACAGATTGAACAGCGACGGATTCAGCTTCGGAGCGGCGGCCTCCTCGTTACGCGGCGATGCTGATCCCCTGTGCGCTGGGATAGCCGGCCGGGGCTCACATAGCAGCGGGGCCGCAAGCGGAGGAAACGAGTGCCCGTCGT
>DASSXJ010000319.1 GCA_035703895.1 bacterium
CTGCCCGAGTTGATCCCCTACGCGCGAGTCTTTGCCTACGACTTTTTGCGCAACGAGATCCCGGGGCTCCGCGCCACGGAGGAACGCGGGTACTGGAGGGACGTGGGCACGATCGAGGCGTACTGGCAGGCGAACATGGACTTGCTCGGCGCCACGCCCGCCCTCGACCTCGACAACCCCCGCTGGCCGATCCTGACCTCGCAATTTGGCGGGCCGGCGGCGCGGATCCGGGATGGGACGGTACACGATGTCCAGCTCGGCGAGGCGACCGTCATCCACGGGGCCACCGTCCGCCATTCGATCCTCGGCCAAGGGGTCGTGCTCGAGCGAGGCGCGGTGGTGGAGAACAGCATCGTCATGGACAACACGATCGTTGGCCGGGATGCGCGGATCCACCGCGCGATCATCGATCGGTTCAACGCGATCGAGCCCGGCACGGTGATCGGCGAGGGGGCCGAGCAGCCGGCGGAGCACTGCATCGTGGATTCGTCCGGAATCACGGTGATGGCGCGCGGCGCGACACGAGTCCGCCGCGCAGCCCCCGGCGAGCCCGTGACGTTCTGAGGGGTGTGATGCCGGAGGATCGATTCGTCTGCGTCCACGGGCACTTCTACCAGCCGCCTCGGGAAAACCCGTGGCTCGAGGCGGTCGAGGTGCAGGACTCCGCGCGTCCCTATCACGACTGGAACGAGCGCGTGACCGCCGAATGCTACGCTCCCAACACGGCGTCGCGCATCCTCGACGGCGCCCGCCGGATCGTCGAGATCGTCAACAATTACCGCCACATTTCGTTCAACGTCGGCCCGACGCTGATGGCGTGGCTCGAGGAGGCGACTCCGGAGACGTACGCCAAGATCGTCGACGCCGACCGGGCGAGCGTGGAGGACCGCGGGGGCCACGGGAACGCCATCGCCCAAGCCTACAACCATATGATCCTCCCGCTCGCAACCCGCCGCGACAAAGAGACCCAGGTCATCTGGGGGCTCGCGGACTTCCGTAAGCGGTTTGGCCGCGAGCCCGAGGCGATGTGGCTCCCCGAGACGGCCGTCGACACGGAGACGCTCGAGGTCCTGGCCGCGCATGGGATCGCGTTCACGATCCTGGCGCCCCACCAAGCCGCGCGCGTGCGGCCCGTGGGGCAAGACGACTGGACGGATGTCCAGGGCGGGCGCGTGGACCCGAGCCGGCCGTACCGGTGCCCGCTCCCGAGCGGAGCGTCGATCGCCCTGTTCTTTTATGATGGTCCGATCGCACGCGCCGTGGCGTTCGAAGGCCTCCTGAACAGCGGCGAGGCGTTCGCCGACCGGCTCAGCGCCGGCTTCAGCGACGTTCGGAACGGCCCGCAGCTGGTCCATATCGCCACAGACGGGGAATCCTACGGGCACCATCACCGATTCGGCGAGATGGCGCTCACCCACGCCCTCCGCTTGATCGAGGAGCGCCGCGCCGCGCGGCTCACCAACTACGGGGAGTTCCTCGCGCTCCATCCGCCCGACCACGAGGTCCACATCGTCGAACCGACCTCCTGGTCGTGCGTCCACGGGGTCGAGCGGTGGCGCGCCAACTGCGGCTGCAACGCCGGCCACGCGGGGTGGAACCAGGAATGGCGGAAGCCGCTCCGCGAGGCGCTAGACTGGCTGCGGGACGAGCTCGCCCGGGTGTACGAAGAGCACGCCGGGCGGGACCTCCGAGATCCGTGGGCCGCCCGGGACGCCTACATCGACGTGATCCTGGACCGGAGCCCGGAGTCGGTCGCGGCGTTCTTCGCCGCGCACGGCCGTCCGCACCTCGAACCGGACGACCGCGGCCGCGCCATCCGGCTCCTCGAGATGCAGCGGCACGCGCTCCTGATGTACACCTCCTGCGGGTGGTTCTTCGACGAGCTCTCCGGCATCGAGGCGGTGCAGGTGATCAAGTACGCCGCGCGGGCGATCCAGCTCGCGGAGCGGTTCGGCGCCGCCCTCGAAGGGGAGTTCATCGGGAGGCTCGCCGCGGCCAAGAGTAACCTCAAGCGGTGGGGCGACGGGGCCGGGGTCTACCGGCGCATGGTCCGCCCATCGGCCGTGACCCTTGCGCGGGTGGTGGCCCACTACGGGATCACCGCCCTCTTCGATTCCTTCGAGGAAGACGCCCGCGTCTTCAGCTATGACGTCCGGCGTCTCGATGGACGGCGGGAGGAGAGCGGCGGACACCGGCTCGGGGTGGGCCTCGTGACCGTAGCCTCCCGGATCACCGGCGAAGCGGAACAGGCCGCGTTCGCGGCGCTCCATCTCGGCGGGACCGACGTCCAGTGCGGAGTCCATAGGCACGCCACCACGGAGTGGCACGAGAAAGCAAAAACCGAGCTCGTGGAGTCGTTTCTCCGCACGGGCCCCAGCGAGACCGTCCGCGTGCTCGACGACGCCTTCAAAGATTCGCTGTTCACGCTCTCCGACTTGTTCACCGAGGCGCGCCGCCGGATTCTCGGCCTCATCACCGAGGAACGCCTCGCCCGGTTCGAGGGAGTCTACAAAGAGCTCTACGAAGAGGCCCGCCCGCTCATGGCGTTTATGCGGCAGTCCGAGGTCCCCGTGCCCCCTGCGATCGTGATGGCCGCAGAGTACACGCTCCTCAAGGAATTGGGAGACGTGCTGATCAGGTCGCGGGCCGATCCCGTGCCCGATCGGGCGTTTGACATCGCGCGGGACCTGGACGAGATGGACCTCGCGGCGAGGGCGGGCGAGTACGAACTCCTCCTCCGCGAAGCGGCGGAGGGGCGCGCCGTCGCGCTCAGGCACGATCCGCTGGGTCCGGACCTCGACCAGCTCCACCGCCTGCTCGATCTCGGGGCCGCTCTGGGCCTCGCCGTCAACCTCTGGGAGGTCCAAAACACCTACCACGACGCGGCCCTCGACCACCGGGACGGGCTCCTCGCGCGCCCCCAGGAGGAAGCCGATCGGGTGGCAGAGTTCTGGCGGCTCGGGGAGCGCCTGTACTTCAACCTCGATAGCCTCCGGACGCCGGCACCGACCCCGGGCTAGAACACCCGACGAGGATCGACGCTCCGGCGTACCCACCCGGCACCGAATTCCCGTTTGACCTCCACCCGAAGCGGGTAAATTTTATTTGAGGGGGACCTAGAAGATCGCCGTGGTCCTCTGCTGGATTTTTCCCCGGGTTCCCGCACTGGTTTACCGCAGATCGGCGATTCGGAAGGAGGCGGCTCATGGACAGAGGCGAGTTCTCGAGAGCGTGGCCGATGATGCGTGCCCAGGTCAAGTCCCGGTGGACCAAACTGACCGATCAAGACCTCGATGGTGTGCAAGGCAATCCCGAGTTCTTGATCGAGATAATCCAGGAGAAGTACGAGGAATCCCGGCAGGCGATCGAACTCCAGCTCAAGTCCCTCATCGAGCACAAAGCGTCCGTCCGTTAGCACGCCGTACCCATGAGCGAAGGAGGTCCCATCTTGACCCCTAAGGAGCTCGACAAGTATCGCCGGATCGTCGAGGAAGCCGTCGTAGCGCTGGGTCGGGACGACGTCGGGGTGAACGTGGAGGACGGCGGCCCGGGCGTTCTGGCCGTGACGTTCTCCCGCGGCGCCCACTCCCACTCCGCGTCCATCCCGATGGACCAGCTTTCGACCCACGAAGCCGCGCACGCCGCGGTGACTGGGGCGGTGCTGGCGCTGAGCAAGGCCGTGGCCCAGGAAGCCCTGGCCAAAGCGGCTCGGTGATCGCCGATGGCGCTCTTTGGCAGGCACTCCGCAGAGGGGGGCGAGATCGAACGAGGACAGCGCCTCTACGTCGCGATACTCATCCTCGCGGGAATGGTCGTGGTCGGAGCCATCGCCGAACTGGCCACTCGATCGTTCCGCGAGTGAACGCGGCGCGACGCTAGCCGCCGCCCCCCCACCGACTCGGGAGCTGCGGGCCCCGCTTCCGGCTTACGATGCCGTCCGGGGCATCGAGGAGCGGGGTTCTGCCGTCCCGAGGAGACGCCGAAGCAGGAAGACCGCGCCTTCTTTGTCGAGCGGGGTATTCAAGTTTCCGCACTTCGGGGACTGGATACACGACGGGCACCCGGATTCGCATGGGCACAACCGGATGGCGTCGAGAGTGCGCCGTAGGAGTTCGTCGAGCAACTCGAACCCTTTCTCCGTCACCCCCACTCCGCCGCGGTGGCCATCGTAAATGAAGATCGTGGCCCTCCCCGTGTCCGGATACTCGGGGTAACTGACGCCGCCGATGTCCCACCGATCGCACATCGCGAGCAACGGCAGGAGGCCGATCGCGGCATGCTCGACGGCATGGATGCCGCCGGCCAGGTCGAGCCCGGCGTCCTCCACCGCGGAGGCGAGCGCCGGGGGGATCACCATCCACAGGGCGGTCGTGGGCAGCTCTTCCTCCGGAAGGTCGAGCGGCTCGACGGCGAGTACCGTGTCGGTTACGAGCTGCTTGCGGCGGTACTCGATGACCTGATGCGTCACCAGCACCTCGCCGAAGTGCGCGACAGTCCCCCCGAGAGGACGCTCCGCGTGCGGCCGCACGACGCTCAGGTCGGTGAGCACCCGCGCCACGGTGTACGACCCGCTGCCGTCGGGCACCACCTTCGCAGTGCGGGTCGCGAGGTCCAGGTGGGTAACGCGGTATGCCTCTCCCTGATGCAGGTACACCGCGCCCTCGTGCACCTGCTCGAACGCCCGTGACGCGTCGACGGTGCCGATGAGCCGCCGTGTGCGGCCGTCCACGATCCTGTAGGTCTCGCCCGAGACGCTGCGAATCTCCACCGACCCGGCCGGGTACTGGCGGGAGCGCGGGGCCCACCGGTCCCCCCGCCGGATCAACTCCCCCATCCCCTCCAGCGCCTCGGCAACCTCTCGCATCCGAGGGCCGAACAGCGCCTCATCGCCGGGCCACAGCGCCACTTCGCTGGCCGCGCATCTGAGGTGGGCGGCGAGCACGTACGGGTTCTCGGGATCCACGGTCGCGTGCTCGACCGGCCGCCCGAAGAAGTATGCCGGCTGCCGCATCAGGTACTGGTCGAGCGCGTCCTCGAGGGCGATCAAGATGGCGAGGGACTCGTCTTTCCCCCGCCCCGCGCGGCCCGCCCGCTGCCAGACGCTTGCCATCGTGCCCGGGTAGCCGACGAGGATCGCGGCGTCGAGCCCCCCGACGTCGATCCCCAACTCGAGCGCGCTCGTGCTCACAACCCCGGCCAGCTCGCCGTGGAACAACCGCCGCTCGATCTCCCGGCGCTCCTCCGGGAGGTACCCGGCGCGATAGGGGCTGATCCGGTCCGCGAAGCTGGGGACGTCGCCGAGCGCGTTGGCCGTGTACCGATGCACGAGCTCGGTGATCTTGCGGGCTTTGGTAAACGCGATCGTGCGGATGTCGCGCCGGATGAGCGCGGCCATGAGCCACCCCGCCTCCGTATACGGACTACGCCGCGCCATCTTCGCGCGATCGATCACGGGAGGGTTCCAGAGCACGAACGTGCGGGGGCCGCGCGGCGCCCCGTCCTCGTCGATCACGCGGAGCGCCCGGCCCGTGAGACGCCGGCCGAACTCCTCGGGGTTCGCGACAGTGGCGGAGGTGCAGATAAACTGCGGGTCGGCGCCCCGGAGCCGGCACGCCCGCGTCAATCGGCGCACGATGTTGGCGACGTGGCTTCCGAACACGCCGCGGTAGACGTGCATATCATCCAGCACGACGTACCGCAGGTGCGTGAGAAACGACGTCCATCGAAAGTGCTGCGGGAGGATTCCCACGTGGAGCATGTCCGGGTTCGTCAGCAGAATCTGGGCTTCGTGCCGGAGCCGGCGTCGCTCGGCCTGCGGGGTGTCGCCGTCGTAACTGCCGGCGCGAAGGGCAAGCCCGAACTCTCCGAGCGCGTCCAGCTGATCCTGCGCCAGGGCCTTCGTCGGGTAGACGAAGAGCGCCCGGGCCTCCGGGTCGCCCGTGAGGGTCTCGAGGACCGGGAGCATGTAGCACAGCGACTTGCCGCTCGCGGTCCCGGTCGTGACAATGATGGACTGCCCTCCGCGCACCGCGTCGAGGGCCTGCGCCTGATGCGCGTACAGGCGGGAGATCCCCAGGTGGGTGAGCGCCTCCGCGATCGGCCCGGCCGGCGGCCGGCCCGGAGCGGCATAGCGCGCCGGCCGCGCGGGGAAGCGCTCCTCGTGCACGATCTGCTCCCGGTAGCGCTCTTCCGCTTGCACCTCGGCGATGAGACGGGCGACGTCCATGCAGCAGTAGTTCGGGAGACGGGAGAGTGGGGCCTGTCGTCATCTTGGGTTTGGCGGCGCGCGCAGGCGGGGGAAAATGAGGTGAGGGCACACGCGGCACGAAGGGACGCTGCGGCTTCGACATCAACTGGCGCAGCACCCAGATCCGTGAAGAGCCCAACAACATGATCATCGTCCCGAACGCCAAGCTGGCCGCCGCCACCGTGACCAACTATTATCAACCCGATCCCGAGCTGATCGTCATCATCCCCGCCAGCGTCGGCTACGAGAGCGACTTCGACCGCGTCGAGCACGTGACGCTCGACGTGGCACGCGGGGTGATGCGGGAGGTGCCCGGAGGGATCCCCGCGTTCGAGCCACTCCTCCGCTACAACGGGTTCGGGGAGGCGAGCGTCAACTTCAACGTGATCCTGCGCGCCCGCGAGGTCGCCGACCAGCCCCGCGTCAAGCACGAGTTCGTCAAGCGGCTGCACGAACGGTTCGGACGAGAGGGGATCGCCTTCCGCTCTCGTGCGGAAGTCTACCTGCGCGATGGAAACGGCGCCGCCGAGCCGCTGAGCCGCGCCACGAGATCCTCACGCGACGTCCGCCAGTAGAGGCGCCGGATCGATTGACGTCTCCCCAACAATGCGTTTGAGGTGCGGGAACATCGGAGACAATTGTGACAGGGGGGCGATGACGAATGCCCAGAACACAGGAGGTGGTCAACACATGAGGATTGCTCTCGCCGTGCTCGCGGTATTCGCGGTGATCGTCGCCGCGCCGTTGGTCGCCTTGGGCCAATCACCTACTCCTCCCGCGCAGCAGGGCTCCGCCGCGTCGATAGAGGGTGTCGTCGCGAGCGTGGACACGACGTGCGGAGGCAAGGCGTCGGCCGACTGCATGGCGATCGTGGAAGTTGCGCAGGCACCCTCGTCGTCACAGGGGGGCAGCACGCCACCGAGTAGCGGCTCGACATATGGCTATGGCAACGCGCCAAGCGGCCCCTCAACGGGCAGCAGCACGATGAAGATCG
The DNA here is from genome assembly GCA_035703895.1 of bacterium. Classification (NCBI taxonomy): domain Bacteria; species bacterium. The sequence continues at coordinate 7,242 of DASSXJ010000319.1, forward strand.
TGATCCCCAAGAGCGTCAAGATCACGAGTGAAAGCTCCAGCTCCTCCAGCCCGACCTCGACCTCCGGCGCGAGCTCCAGCGATGCGAGTTCGATGAAGCTCTCGAAAGGGGATAAGGTCAAAATCACCTACGAAAAGAAGCAGGGTGTGAACGTGGCGACCTCGGTGACCGTCACGAAGTCGGGGTCGTAACGGGATTCCCTAGCGCCTCAAGCCACACACCCCCGCGGGCGGCCCTAACGCGCCCCCCTCGCCCGCGGGGGAGTAACTGTTTCGCGAAAGGAGCGCCAGGCTTTCAGACTTTGACCAGGTAGGGAATGGCCACCTGCGGGGTGAGGACCTCGCCTCGTGCATGCCCGGGCTCGAAGAATTCGTGCCACCCGGCCCGCTCCAGCGCGTCTTCAATCCGTTGCGCGAACTCCCGCTCCGGCATCCTCCACACTCGAAGGAACCCGCCTTCCTTCCGATCGTTCGAATCCTGTTCATTTATGAGATACCCGATGAGCTCTGCGCCCGCATCCGCGAGGCCTTGAATCGCAGGACTGACATCAAATAAGAACTTTCCGCGGTCTTCGGGGGTCAATTGCAGCCACTTTGGCCGAGGTTTCCAGTGCTCAATGTAAACGTACATTGGCCACCTCTCGTCTGCTCTCGGCCCTGATTGTGTACTTCCATCATTAACCATACCCGGTTAAGCCCATGAGCAAACAGGGGTCGGCGTTCACGGCCGTGGCGACGGAGGTTGGGCCGGTTCGCGGTCGCAGATCTCACGGAGGCGCTGGAGAAGAGGGGGATCGAGCGCCTCTAATGCCCGTTTGCTCAGGATAAATGTTGGACGCACGCGCCGCACCCAGCGCAGGGCCGACCACCGCCGCCCCAAGACATGCATGGCATCGGCGCCCTGGCACGCTTCGGCGACAGCCTCCGGACGGATCCGCACCTCGACAAGGCGCCCACTACTTCGGACCGCCTTCATGATATTCCCCGTATCCCGTCGGACCCGTACGCTTAGGATTTCGACGAGCCGGTTGAGGGCTGCGACGTCGTCAAGAGACGTGTGATCAACGTGGGCATCCGGAGGGCCGAGGGTCGCGGACCCGGCGCGGCCCACGCCGGCATCTCGTTGCGGATGTGATGCCGGCTCCGGCGCGACTACCGAGGTGACGCGCGTCGGAGGTGCGGCGCGGGTTCTCCCTTGGGCTCGAATGACCCTGAGGTGATGGTAGACGGCCAGATTGGCTGTCGTGATCTCCCCGGCGGGGACACGATCCACGTACTCGGGCCTGAGATAATATGGGGGAGACCAAAGGCGGGCGGGAGGCATTGCAGGAAACCGCACGAGGATTTCCTCTGCAGATGCACCGATGCCTCGGAGTCTCTCAGGTCGCTCGAGCGGCACCGGGATCGGGCGACGGTGCTCTCCCTTCCGGATCCCTGCGGGACCCCATCCGCGGCTGTGGGCAACATCCTCGCCCGCGGCCGTCCCCATCACCCGACTCAACCGTTCGGCATCAGCATCAGCGAGCGAGTGAAAGTAGAGCTTCGTCACCAGGTTAGCCGCGACCGCGGTCCATCCGTCGCGGCCGTAGACATGTTCGCCCTGTGCCTCGCTCTGCAGAGTCGCAACGACCGACACTTGGCGACTCCGGTAGGTCGCGAGGTGGTCGGCCAATCCAGGCAACACGCCCCACGCGGGAAGTTCCTCCAAAATCAGAAGAATCCTGACCCCCTCCTCCGCGCTTCTGGGCGTGAGGAGACTCGCGGCCAAGTCGCGGAGGAAAAAGTGGCAAAGCCAGCGGAGGCGGCCAAGAGCGGCCTGGGGGACGCCAACCAGCAGCAACGTCGGTTCGCGGCGCAGACGACTCAAGTCGATTCGCTCCCGGCGCACAGAGGGTCCGGTCGCCGCGCAGACCACTTCGTCTCCCCACGCTTCGAGCCGCGAGGCGATTCCCTGAAGGATCCCGGCCTGATCCTTGGGGAGCATCGCCTGATAGGAGCCCAATTTCGGCAAGAGGCCCGAGGCGGCGGGATGGGCCTTGACGTATGCGTGCACAGCGGTCGGCCCTGACTCACACAGTAACCGCAGTCGGCCCAGCGTCGCTGGCCCTGCATCCGTGGTGAGGGCAAAACACAGCACGGCGCACACGTGACGTTCCGCTCCCAACCAGTACACGAGATCGGGATCGGACGGATCCGGCTCATCGAAGAGGAGCGCGGAGAGTTGGTACGCGTCCCCAATCGTGCGGCAACGATCGAGCGGGTTCCATCGCAGCGTTGCAGGATCGAGTGGAGCAAAGATGAGCACATCTCTGTCGCGGCGCTGCCACTCAGGAGCGGCCCGGGCGAGGCTGTCCATTTCCCCATACTTCAGGTCCAACGCCACCACCGAGACACCCTGCTGCGCTGCCTCCAGCAGAATCGGAAACGTGACGGCCGTCGTCTTGTGCGCCCCAGTCAGACCTACGACAAGGACGTGGCGGGCCAGGTCCTCCGCGGGGAGACGCACCTGGGGGCCCACGACCAAACGGAACCCGCAACGGGCATGGGACGAGCGAAGCAGGTGTCTCACAAAAATCGGCGGAGGCAAGTACCCCAGAGGCAACCACGCGTTCCGGGTGCAGACACGCATTCGGCGGAGCTCACTCGGAAACGCATACCGGGCGCTTCCGGCCGCGGAGCGTGTGGCAGACAACCGGGCGCGGAGGAAGAGGCCACCTATGATCCAACATACCAGCAGGCCGCAGGTGACCCGGATTGCCGGCGCGTTCGAGCGGACGCCCTGCCCGAGGACATCGACCATCGTCCCCCGGCATCTGGCGATGGCGGAGCACACGCGAATCCAACGTGCGATCCCGGCCAGACCGGCACTGGGAACCTGGACGTTGAAGACCGCGCGGACGGCGTCATCGGTTTCATGCAAGATAGCGCCCGCGATAGAAGCCACCATCCCGATGGCGACGAGCAGCAACGCGATCCAGACAGCGTGAAGACTCCGTCGCATTCCAGCCTCACTCGACGAAAGGAATCCCATAGCCCTCGGGAACGGCTTTGAAGGTCACCGCGCAGTGCGTCCCCTGCCAGTGAATAAAGAGGAAAACGGCATATCCGAACCGCTCGTACGCGGCGAGGTCGCTGATCACTGGGATGGCTGCCTTCAACGCTTCTTCGGCGGGATCCCCCGGGGATTGCAGCGCGGCCCCGATGCGCGTGATCTCAAGAACCCTCGGACGTGTGTTCAACGCGAGAGGAAGTGTCAACGCCCGGGCGATCCGCACCGCAAGGGAGGGACCGAACCCCGGCCCCGTGATCAGCATCATGATCGCTCCAGGCCCGGGACACCCGCCCCATACATATGGCACGAAAGGATACACATCTACGTCCACAGACGCCCAGGGCCAATGCCTGACGACCTCTACCCTACCCGCAGCCGCATCGATGAAAGACAGGACCGCCGCCGACCCGCCCGCTGAGATCAACTGTCCGCTCGAAGGTGTCACAGTCAGAAGCAAGAGCGCTCCAACGGCGGCGATGGCGATCGACCGCAGCAGTTGGTGACGTACCACCATCATAGCGGTTGCCGCCCGCCCGGCTTTACCAGCGTGGCCTCTTGAGCACCGGTGCCCACAGTCCCCCACGGATCAGATGCGCCCGCGCCCGGGACTCCTCCGTCCATCCCCTGACGCGCAGACCACGCGGCGAGCCGCCCTCGAAGCCACATGGGCCCCGCGAAGATGCCCTCGCCGAACGCCACGCCTTCCACAAACTGCCCCGTTAGCCGTTCCGCACGCAACATCGCATAGACGCCGATCCCCGTCCCCACAATCATCAGGACAAGAAGCCACGCGAGATGAAGAATCAGGATGCCCAGCGCGGCGGGGTCATGCCCTGCATCTCCACCCAGCCCCGGGAAGCCGCTGGTGAGTCCGGTGGACACTTGCCTCACCGGAACGATCACCGCCAGGTAGATGGCCGCCGCATGAATGACCCGCACGCTGAAGACGACCAATCCCGTCTTGACGATCACGACAGCCCATCGTCCGGTCCAGCGGGCGGTCCCGGGGGCCGCGAGAAGCGCCATCGCCATCGGCGCGAGAAAGATGGCCAGCAGAAGCGTCAGGTGTGCAAAGAAGAGAATGGCCAAGTACACCGTGAACCCCGCTGCGAAGAGGAACACACCGAGGAGGAGCCCCGCCAGCAACACCGCGAGCGCCCAGGGGTACGCGAACCAAGGGCCAAGCGATTGAAACAGGGCGCCCGCCTGCGGGGCAAGCCATTGCTGGACGAACTGATTCCAGTTCTGACCTATGAGCCCGAGCAAGACCGCCGATCCGGCATCCCGCATCGTCTCAAACGCCATGACGATGATCTGGTTGAGCGATCCAACACCAATCAGGAGGCCGCCGGCGATGAGCAGTCGACCAAACATCGCGACGACATCCGGATGTTGCCCGGGCCGTATCGAAGCTGCCACGTGCCCGAGCCAAAGGAACGTGAGCACTGCCCACGAGAGCTTGAGCATCGACCCGGTCGCCCCGGTCGACACGAGCCAGCCCTCAAAAGAGGCGAAGACGTCGGCGATCCCTCGTTCGAACCCGCCCACGACGACCTTGGTCCGCAGTCTAATACAATGGGTCCAGCCGCGGCTCGTCGACTGCGGGATCGCCGGCCCCTGTCATGATCTCCTGAAGCACCTGGGCGATGGTGGAGACGGCATCGGCCAAGCCGAGTTGTCCGGTGAGCGCCTTCTCGTCCCGTTCGGTCTGCCGAAGCGTCAGCGCCCCGGTCGTGGCTGCGAGCGCTCCCACCTGCTGGCTCATCTGTGCGGTCTGCTGCACGAGGACGGTCAGACGGTCCGCGGTGGCCGCCCCGAGACCGGCCTGTTGTCGAAGGTTCGCCCCCATGCCGGCGACCAAGAGCTCGATCCCCGCCCGTGAGCTTGGGAGATCGTGGGCGGCGGATGTGAGCGCATCGCTCGTCTCCTGCGCCTCCGCGGTGACGACCACGGGCCGGAGATCCCGCGAAACCGCAGCCGCTCCCAACGCGGTTGCCTGCGACGCCGCCGCCTGCTGAACCGTCCCACCTGCGACGACCTCGTCTGTTTCGGTGATTCCGATGGCCTCGTGCACCATCGCGGGGTTACTTTCAATGTAGGCATGATGGCGCTCATCGACGCTGCCGGGGTTGGCCGGTGCCTGCAGTTTCGTGCGGATCGCCTCGAGCGCCCCTCGGAGCGCCGCGGGAAGCGCATTGATCTGTGCGATAAAACCGGTGAGGTCCGCCTCCCGCGGGAGTTGGCCGGGGAATTCCCGGACCATGCGGGTGAGGGCGTCGGAGGCAGACTGCTGGAAGAGGTGCACCCACTGCATGAGACGTTCAAGGGATTGTTGAAGCAGGCCAACAAACTGCTGAAGGTCTCCAATCGCGCTCGAGAAGCTCCCGTCGTCTGACCACCATGTCGGAGCCCCCGCCCACGGTGCCAGGGGGACCATCGCAAGCAACGTCGATGCGGCCCCGAACACAAGTGAGACGCTACGAAGCTTCCTTATCCCGCGTCCAAACATGACACCCTCCGTGTGGCCGCCAATTGTTGAACCGCCCGCCAGGGGCCAAGCTCGGCCGCGAGACGGTCCCGACGCGTGCGCTCCTCTGCTGTGGTGGTCGCGATGAAGTAGTCTTCGGGAATGTCGCGGACGACGACCACTCCCCCTTCCCGCCCTTCGAGCAAGTCCATGATCATCAGCGCTTCGCTGAAGGCTCCGCGGCGCTGGGTCAAACTCTTCCAGAGAGCTCGGTACTGATCGTTGAGATTGAGCAGCGGCGCGACGCGATCGATGTCTGCCGCGCGCGTCAACACCTTGAGCGGGGCGTTCTCGAGGATTCCACGGGCATACTCGCTCTCAAAATCCTGGACGCGCTGACTGATCGCCATGATACCGGCCCCGAACTTCCGAAACCGGCGGAACATCCCGACCAGCGATTCGGCCGCCACCCGATTGAGCAGGGCCGCCCATGTTTCATCGCTGACCACATACTTGAGGCGCCCCTCGTCCGCCCTGACTCGCCGGTAGATCAAGTGGTTGGCGAGCTGAGCGACGATGGGAACGAGATCGGGATAGTGCTCGTTGAGACCCTCCGTATCGAGACATACCACCGACGCGTTGAGGTCCACGGTCGACGGCCGGTCGAGCAGTCGTGCATACACCCCTTCGTCGATCCACGGCTCGAGACGGAGGGCGATCCCCCGGGCTAGGGCCCATTCTTCGGGCCCCGTCCCATGCGCACCGACTTGCTCGAACGTCCGCAGGGTACGCACAAGGTCGTGCAGGAACACCGGTGCGCCTGACGCTCGCGCGTAGGCCTGTTGGATCGCGGATTCCAGCACCGCCATCTCGCGCCGGCTCAGGCCGGCGTCAGACTCGGCCACCATGAGCGCCACGAGGCTCTTCAGGAGCCCGAGGTGCGCGTGATCGGGTGCCGTCTCGCCGGGGAGCAGATCAAATGGGTTGATCGCAACGCCTGCATCGGGATCGAGATGCACATACTGGCCACCATACACACTGCAAAATGTCTTGTAGGCTCCGCCTTTATCCACGATCAAAATCACCGGATCGAGCGCCAGGAGATGCGACAACCAGGCAATCGCAAAGTGCGTCTTCCCCCCACCGGACTCACCCACCACGATGCCGTTCCATGACGGCAGGCGCGGGTCGAACGGATCGAGCGCAACGAGACTGTCTTGGCGGGAGAATAGCGGGCAGACGGGGCGGGCCGATCCCCGCCATGGGGCATGGCAGGGAACAAAATCGGCGGCGTTGCTGGTGAGCATTCGCATAAGCCGTTCGCTAGGCAGACCGCTGAAGGGCGCCAATTGCAGAAACTGCCTGCGCAGAGCGACGGACTCGATCCGAGCATCAACGCCGGGAATCTGATGAAACGCATCCAATGCCCGGCGGGCGGCCGCGCGAACCGCTTCCGGGTTCGCCTCTTGCAGCACAACGGCAACTCCGACGCGGAGGACCCGTTCGCTCGTCAACTGCATGACATCCAGCGCCTCGGCAACCTGCCGTTCCACCGCCCGGGCATTCGAGTCTCCACCGTCCTGCGCAAACACCGCCTGGCGGCTCAACCGACTCTTGAGTTCGAGGCGCTTGATCTGGTCCGAGCGGGGGTCGTTCCAGGCCTCGATGACCAACCAGTAGGCGCCCTGCAGCGTCTGCAACGGACCCAACACATTCGGCGTCGTCGGTTTATCCGGGAGCGTGTCCATAGCCACGACGGCGTGCGCATGCCCATCGAGCCATAAGAAATCCCATCTCCGGTACAGATCGGACCGCGCCACCGTGGTGCGGACCGACCGCCGACTGAGAAACGGCAAGGCCCTCAGCAGTCGTCTTGGGATCTCGAGTGCTTGGTTCTCTTCGGGGACGGATGGGGGCGGGCAGTAGCGCTTGCGATCGGGATTGAAGTAACGCCAGATGGCCCCCAGCAGAGCAGCATTATCGAGCGGCCGTGCCCGGAACCCGCACCGCTCGGAATGCCCCACCAGCATGTCGCGCAGGATCCGCAGTTCCGTAAGGTGTTGTTGATATGTCGCCGCATCGATGGGCCGCCACCAGGCTCGGCGCGGCCTCCGCTGCGGATGATACGAAAGGTCAAAGATCAGGCGTGTGTTCGTGAGTCGTCCGGACGCGTGTGCGTGGCTCAGCGACGAAACGCGGCGCCGGTGCAGATCCTGCACCACCGGATGAGGACTGCAGCATCCCTCAGCGTATAAGCGCAACATGTCCGCGTAATCGGTATGGACCTCTAACAAAATCCGCAGGCACTCGCCCTCGGGAACAGCCGTCCCCACCAGGAGCCGGAGACGTTCGTTACACGCGACGAGTTGCGCGGCATCCCAAACCTCCGTCCCGGGCGGCGTGATCTCGAACCCCAGTCGATAACTACCGTCACGCAGCACGACCGCGCCATCTCGAATGCTCCAATACGGGAGCTCGCGCGTCAGATCGCCCTGCAGTTCCATGTGTCCCGCGCCTCACACCACGTACGGGTTCGCGTCTTGGTCGGGCATCACGAGGTAGGCATCGGGTTCCGACAGAAAACCGAGAAAATGCCGCATGAAATGCCGTGGGGCCCGGTCCCGCATGCGACGCCACAGCACGAAGACGAATCCCGTCGTGAAGGCCGAAACGGCGGCCTCCGCCCGCGGCATGCCGAGGAGTGTTCCGACGACGAATTCGCTCAGTCGTGAGAGCACGATGAAGACCACTCCCAGGCCGAACCAGTCCTCGAGATCCACCCCCAGGACTGTGACGGCGGCATCAAGTTTCCGGTAGACGGGATGCTGTGGAAGCATCGTGGTCATCCGTGAATCATGCGAATGATCTGGCCGCCGAAGAAGAGGATGACCGACCCAATGATGACCCATAACGCATTACGCACGCCGTTTCGGTGATCCGCCACGATCAGGGCGCCCGCAACGAGCAGCGCTGCCGTTGCGTAGGCAAGCCCGAACACGCCGGACAAACTGTCAGCCGCCTGTGTGAACAGATTGGTCAGAGGCGCAAACAAATCGCCCACGGGAGCGCCGCTTCCTGGCTGTGTTTGTCCGAGGACCGCCATCCCGATTCCAGCGATCATGCCGACTGTTTGCTTCATGTCACGACGCCCCCGTGATGAGAATCGCGATCTGTGTACCGGCCGGAATCTCGGTTGTCGTTACCCATCCGCCTGGAGTCCCAGGAGCCTGAAATTCCTTCGCCAAGCGGGCGGCCATGTACGTCCACGGCTCGGGGAGCTGTCCGCCGACCACGATGGATCCCAAGCCATCGAACACACCGATGCTCCCCTGCCGCGCGGCCGCCTGAGCGTAGTCGGACGTCGCCTGCAGGGCCGCTGCCGCCAACGCGGCGGCGGTGGAAGAATGCCGGACCGTCGTCCGACCGGGAATTCCAGGAAGCAGGCGCTCCGAGTCTAAGGCGATACCCCGCGCGCCACCCGTCCGGTTCTGAGCCGCTAATGACAGCGTCACCTGTACGCGATCGCCGGGCCCGAGAACGGCCTGTCCCATCCAGATCCCATGGGGCTCCGATGTTTCGACGACCACTGGAACCGGGGACCCTCCGGGAACGACCACCGCTCCCGTCAGCAACGTGGCCCGAAGGCGTGTCCCCGGAGCCAGCGATGGCACTGCGCTGCCTGTTCCGCGCATGCCGGGAGGCGCTTCCCCAGTCTTGGACCCAGCTGCGTCTGCCGGATGATCGGTGGTTTCACGCCGAGCGGCGTCCACGTCGGTTGAACGATTGTAGACGACCGGAGAAAGAGCCGCGGCCGCTCGCTCTGCCGTGTCCCCAGCCTGTCGGGTTGGGCTGCCCTGAAGACTTACCACCACAGGGCTTCCGAGGCCTCGTGCGAAGACACCGGTAGAGTCAGAGAGACTTGAAAGACTGGGCGGAAGCGCGGGCACGGGCAGCATCCCTGCGAGAGACGAGCGGTTCAGAGAACTCGAAATGGACGGCGTGGCGACAACCGGGTCGCGCCGTGCCACAATCGCTGGGATCCCCGTCTCTTGACGGAGAACAGCTCTGGATGGCGTGTGGGCGGCGACGGTAGGTTGTGCGGGCCCAGGGGTCACGCGATGGCCCACCACAAGCGAAATTGCGAGGAGCATCGTAGTCAACAAAGCAAGCACCAGCGGGACGACGGCGGCGATGTGCCGTTTGTCGAGGAGGCGGTCCCCTGCCCCGGACTCGTATTCCCCCCACGAGAACAGCAATCGTCTGAGTATGCCACGCCGCCGCCGCCGGAGGAACTGTTCCTCACTGTCGAGGCGGATCTGAGACCCCGAGAGTTCCCCCAGGACCTCCGAATAGACCGAGGGCGCTTCAACAGCAAGTCGGGCAAGGACATTGGGGACGAGATCGGGAGCGAGGTCGATATCGTTTCCGAGGGCGGCACGAATCCGTTGTATTGTCTCTTCG
>DASSXJ010000320.1 GCA_035703895.1 bacterium
ACGTTTGCCAGACAGGCGGATGTGTTCGAACGCATCTTCAACCCGCGAGAGTGTCTGGCGTTTGCGGCCCGCCTGCGGCGGTTTCCCGGCCCGGGCCCCGGATGCATCGTGCACTTCGGGGGCGACCTATGGTACTCGGCCACGCTGGGGAGGCGGTTTCGCTTCGCGGTGTTCGCATACGTCGAATCGAGCCAGCCGATCCTGCGGCGGGCCCGCTGGTTCTCGAGGATCTTCCTGCCGTCGAGTACCTTGGCGGACCGCCTGATCGCGGGCGGCGCGCCCCGGGAACGCCTCTCTGTGGTCGGGGATCTGCGGGTCGAGCATCTCCAGTCTCTCCGCTCCACCGTTCCACGGGCGCGTTCGGGTACACGCGTCGCGCTGCTGCCCGGCAGCCGGCGGTGGATCGTGAGAATCGCCCTCCCCTACATCCTGGAACTCGTCCCCGCCATGCGCGCGCTTCGACCCGACCTCACGTTCTCGCTGATCGCGTCCCCGTTCCTGTCTCGTCAGCACCTCCAGCAGACGCTGGCGAGACAGGGCGTGACCATCGCGGATTCCGGGATCGAGCTCGTGGAACGCGATCATCTGCAGGCCATGGCCCAATGCGATCTGGCGCTGACCTATCCTGGGTCGAACAACGATGAGTTGGCGATCCTTGGGGTCCCGATGCTGGTGGTGTTGCCGCTTGAGCACAAGAGCGAGATCCGCACACCCGGGCTGAGCGAATGGCTGGGGCGCATCCCTGGGCTTGCCAACGTGGTCAAAGCGGTGGTGATCGGCCGCTACCTGCGCCACCACCGCCTGCTCGCGTGGCCCAACCGGCACGCGGGGCGCATGGTGGTTCCCGAACTGGTTGGCCGCCTCACCCCTCAAGAGGTGGCGCGCTGCGCCGTGCAGATGCTCGATGATCGGCCCGGGTTGATGCGCATAGCGCAGGAACTGCGCGCCCTGTACGCCGCTCCCGAGTCTACGGCGATGCGCATGCTCGAGGTCATGGCCCCCTTTCTGGAGCGATCACCAGGGCACCACGCGGCGTGAGCCTCGCGCGGATCCTCTTCGTTAGTAACGGATACGCAGAAGATGTGGGCGCGGCCGCGGTCATCCGCGCGCTCCCCGCGCACGATCTCAAAGTGTCGGCGTACCCCCTGGTGGGCCTCGGCGGCCACTTTCCTCCTGAGGTAGGGTTGCTGAATCCGCGGCGCGACTTTCCGAGTCGTGGTTTTGGGCCGCGGGCGGGATGGGGAAGCTTTCGGGAAGATCTGGCCCGGGGCTTCCTCGGGTTTTGGCGCGCACAATACCGGACACTGCGCGCCCAGCGCGGGCACGCCGATCTCGTCGTGGTCGTGGGGGATGTGTACTGCCTTTGGATGGCGAGTACCGTCGGGGCCCCGACGGTCTTCCTCGTCGGGCCGAAGTCCGAGTATATCGCCCCGCACAGCCGGCTGGAACTCTGGTCGATTCGGCGGCTGGCCCGCGAGGTGTTCGCCCGGGATGAGCTCACGGCTGCGGCGCTGCGGGGTCGGGGGATTCCGGCCACCTACGTCGGATTCTGGCCGATGGACGCGCTCGTATTCACCGGCGAAACCTTCGGCATTCCGCCCGAGAGGCCGGTGATCACCCTGCTTCCCGGCAGCAAGCCGCCGGCGTTCGACAATCTGATCCTGCTGCTGGACGCGGTGAACGCCGCGGCCGCCTCTCTCGGCATCCCTCCCGCCGTCATCGTCGCCTGGGTCCCTGAGCTCTCGCCGGCTCGGCTCCGCAACACGGTGACCGCCGCAGGGGGGGCGTGGACCGACCCTCACCATTTCCGCTTCGGCGCGCTCGAAGTCGCGGTCACCACCGATCGCTACCCGGATGCACTGCAGCGCGCCACGATCGTCATGGGCATGGCCGGTGGCGCCAATGAGCATGCCGCCGGGCTCGGAAAGCCCATCGTCGCGTTTCCCGGGAACGGGCCGCAATTCACGCCTCTGTTCCTCGAAGAGCAACAGCGTCTGCTCGGAGACGCGCTCGTCGCCACCCCCACGTGGCAGGACGGGGCGCGTGCGCTGGCCCGCCTCCTCGGCGATCCGAACGAGCGCGACCGCCGTGGTCGGGCCGGCATCGAACGCCTCGGAGGCACCGGAGCGGCTGCGGTGATCGCCCGGCGCCTGCTCGAGCGGTTGACGCTCACACGGCTGAGCGCCTGAGCTTGTAGGTCATGATGATCTTTTGGTCAATATGGTCTTTCTGTGGGCCTGCGGGTTTCTATCGCCTGCGGCGGGCCGGAGGGCGCTGAAGACTCCGTGGTAGTACGCTTCCCACACCAGGTGGTTGGTGCACTCGCTGAGGATGTACCGCCATCCCCGCGCCTCGGCGATGGGGACGAGCCATCGGATCGGGGTGGTGAGCACCGGCGTCCGGTAGATCACCCACTTCATTGGGAGGAGCACGGGAGCGATCTCGAGCCGCAGTCCCAACCACAGGGAACGCCGGTGCTTTCGCCAGAAATGCACCGCGCTGCGGCCGCCCTCGCGCATCTTCTTCCGCAGGCCCTCCAGATCTTGCACCTGGACATGATCCCCTATGGCCCGCGGTTCATACGAGAACCGCACGCCTCGGGCATGAAGGCGCCACGCCAGCTCGATGTCTTCCCACCCATACCCGCCAAACTCCTCATCGAACCCGCCCGCGGCAAGGAAATCCGACTTCAATAGGGAGAGGTTGCGGGTACTGATCCGGAACAGCGAGAGGCGGCCCGGCGGACCCGGAGGGACCTCGAGGTAGACCTCCCGGGCCCGCATGAACGGCGTGACCAGCGTGTCGGGGTGGGTCCGGCTCGCGCCCTGGATGCCGATCCCTCGCGCATCCGGTGGATAGTGGCGGAGATGCTCGGCCAGGAGTTCCGGGGCGGCCCAAAAGTCGGAATCCAGAAAGACGAGGATGCGCCCCCCGGCGGCCCTGGCGCCCAAGTTGCGCGCCGCTGCCCGACCGCGGTTTGCCTGCGGCAGGTACGCGATCTGAAGGGAGTCACGGAACTCCCGGACCATCTCGGCGGTGCCGTCCGTGGATCCGTCGTCCACAATCACGATCTCGTACCGCTCTCGAGGGAGCGTCTGGGCCGCGAGTGCTCCGAGGGTCCGCTCGAAGACCGGCCGGTTATTATATGTGGGGATGATGACGCTGAGTTCCATGTCCGGCAGTAGCGGCCTCCTCCAATTCGAGGCAGGTGAAGTAGCGGGACCGCAGGACGCCGGCGAGGAGGATGCGGGCCAGCCCGGGGAACCCCCACCGCTTCAACCGGGTCACCCACGTCACGATGTTGTCGGCGTGAAAGGCCCCGAACCCCCGCTGCACCGTGTTCATCCAACGATGGACAGGGGTCATACAGACCGCCATCCGGGCCTCCAGCGAGGGGTTCTTTTCCACGAACCGGAGCGCGGTCCACGCGCGTTCCTCTTCTTTCGCGAACAACGCGGGAAGGGCATCGGGGGAGATGTCGGGCCGGTAGTGGTAGACCGGGGCGTCGCGCCGGAATATGCGCCGCAGCCCCATCGCCCGAAGGCGAAACCCCAGGTCGAGACCCTCCCATCCGTACGGCGAGAACGTCTCGTCGAATAGGCCGGCGTGGAAGAGATGCTCGCGCCGCACCGACGAGTTGTCGGTGTCAAAGTAGGCTGTGGAGAGGTCGAGGATCCCGTACCTGGTGGCAAACGGATGGTCCAGGGAATGCGTGACGACGACCGGACCCCGGCAGATCACGTTGGGGCCGCCTCGATTGTGACAGTCCAGGTGCGTGGCCAGGAACGTCGGCGGGGCGAATTCATCGCTGTCCACGAACACGATCAAGTCGCCGCGCGCTTCCCGCAGCGCCAGGTTGCGGGCGGCCGGGATGCCCAGGCGCTGCGGGAGCCGGAACATCCGGATCCGGCAAGCGGCCGAGCGCTGAGCCGCCTCGACCACGGCGGGCGTACCGTCCGTCGATCCGTCGTCGACGATCACGACTTCGTATCGCGAGGGATCGAGCGACTGATTGGCCACGGCACGGAGACAGCGGGCGAGCACGGGCGCGCTATCCCGGGTCGGGGTGACGACGCTGACCTCCATCGTTACGGGGCGCCGGCCGGCGCGCCGATGGGCTCGTCGATCAGTTGCGCCCGCACCAAGCGGCTGTACGGTCCGTCCCGCGCCGCCAGGTCGTCGTGGCCCCCGATCTCGGCGATCCGGCCGTCCAGGAGCACCACAATCCGGTGGGCGCTCCGCACCGTGGAGAGCCGGTGTGCGATCGTAAAAGTCGTGCGGTGTTCTGCAAGCCGCGTCATCGCCCGCTGGATCGCCTCTTCGGATTCGCTGTCGAGGGCGGAGGTGGCCTCGTCCAGGATGAGGATGGCGGGGTTGTTCACCACCGCCCGCGCGAGCGCGATTCGCTGGCGCTGGCCGCCGGACAGCTGCATCCCGCCTTCTCCCAAGACGGTATCGTAGCCGTCCGAGAGGCGGGAGATAAATTCGTGCGCCGCGGCGACCCGGGCCGCGGTCTCGATCTCCTCGCGCGCTGCGTGCGGCTTGCCGTAGGCGATATTCTCCGCCACGGTGCCGGCGAACAGCACGGTCTCCTGGGGCACCAGGCCAATTTGTGTGCGGAGCGAGGCGATCCCCACCCGGCGAAGGTCGTGGCCGTCGAGTTCCACCGTCCCCTCCGTCGGATCGTAGAAGCGAGGAATCAGGTTCACGAGGCTGCTCTTGCCCGCACCGCTCGGTCCGACGATGGCAATATGTTCCCCAGGCCGCACCTCGAGATCGATATGCCGGAGCGCCCAATGTCCGGGGGTGTAGGCCAGGGACACGTTGCGGAGCCGAACGTGGCCGGCCACCCGGGGAAGGCGGACCGCCTTCGGGGCCTCGACGACGGTCTCCGGAATGTCGAGCAGTTCAAAGACCCGAACCACCCCGGCCATCGCCTGCCGGGACTCCGAGTAGAACCGGAGCAGGCTCCCCGCCGGGTCCATGGCGAGGGCGAGGTAGGCGAGGAAGGCGACCAGCGCCCCGGGGGTCATCTGTCCGGCGCCGACATATTTGACGCCGGCCCACATGACAAAGACCAATCCCAGCGCGTTCACCACGCTCACGAGCGAGACTTCGAGCGCGATCAACCGCCGGATCCGATAATGCTCTTCGAAGGTGCCCTCGTTTTCGCGGCTGAAGCGCCCTTCCTCCCGGGATTCCTGCACGAAGGCCCGAATGATGCGGGCCCCGGTGATGGACTCCTTGATCAATCCCGTGAGCGACGCCATCCGTGACTGTGCCCGGGTCGAGCCTCGCTGCACCTCCCGGCCGAAGATCCTGGCCGCCACCATCATGGCAGCGATGGTGCCGAACGTCAGCAGCGCCAGCCGCCATTGGATAAGAAACAAGGCCGCGACGACCCCAATGATGAGCAGCCCGGTGGTGAGCAGATCAACGAGGCCGTTGAGCAGCCGAGACTCAACGAGCTGGGTATCCTGGATCGTGCGGGAGATCACCTCGCCGCTGTGCCAGCGGATGAACCGGTCGAGCGACCAGCGCTGCACCTGCCGGAACGCGGCAAGCCGGAGGTCGGCGACGAGGCGGTGTCCGACGAACGCCAGCAGGGACAACTGGACATACAGGAAGAGGCTTCGAAAGACAAAGACGCCCAGCACGACGATCGCCGCCCGGTTCAGGGCGTCGTAGCTTCCGGTCCGGACGACGACGTCGATCTGATCTCCCAGGTATTTTGGTACGAACAGCCACGCCAGGGCAACCATGGCTGCCGCGGCAATACCCGCAGCGAGTTGCACCGAGTAGGGACGGATGTGGGTGGCGAGGCGTCGCATCTCTGTCATGGCGACTATTATACTTGATATTTTGTCGTGCCTGCCCACGGCCCCTTCCGGCAGGGGGCAGTGGAGACGCAGAGAAGCACCTCTACCATGCAGCCACCGCCGGGGATCTTTCGCGAATACGACATCCGCGGGGTCGTCGGCCGCGACCTCGATGTCGAGGCGGCCGAGGCGATCGGCCGCGCGTTCGGAACGTACCTCGCGGGGGTGGGCGTCCGCCGGGCTGTCGTCGGCCACGACAACCGGGCATCGTCACAGGCCTTTTACGACGCGGCTGGCCGCGGCCTCACTCGGACCGGGTGCGACGTCATCAAGATCGGGCTGGCCGTCACGCCGATGCTCTACTTCGCGCTCCACCACTTCGGGGTGGACGGCGGGGTCATGGTGACAGCCAGCCACAATCCCCCGGAGTTCAACGGGTTCAAGCTCGCCCACGGCCCCGGCACGCTGTTCGGCGCGCAGGTGCAGGAGATCCGGCGGATCGTCGAGGCGGGGACGTTCCAGAGAGGCGCAGGCGCGGTGGACGAGCGCGAGATCCTGCCCGCCTACGCCGGGATGCTCCGGGAGAAGATCCGCCTGGGGCCGCGCCGTCTAAGGGTGGTCGCCGATTGCGGGAATGGGACCGCCAGCGTGTTCGTCCCGGAGATCTTGCGTGGATGGGAGGTCGACGTGATCCCGCTCTACTGCGATCCGGATCCGGCTTTTCCCCATCACCATCCGGACCCCGTGGAACCCCGGAATCTGGTCGATCTCATCGGAGCGGTCGGCGAGTCGCGCGCGGATGCGGGGCTCGGCTTCGACGGGGACGGCGACCGCCTCGGCGTCGTGGACGATCGGGGGGGCGTCCTCTGGGGGGATCTCCTGATGGCGCTGTACTGGCGGGAGATCCTCGCCGTCCATCCCGGCGCGGTGGCGCTGGTGGAGGTGAAATGCTCCCAGGCGCTCATCGATGAGGTCCGGCGCCTGGGGGGCCGGCCCCAGTTCACGCAGACGGGTCACTCGCTGATCAAGGCCAGGATGCGCGAACTCGACGCGGTGTTCGCCGGGGAGATGTCCGGGCACATGTTCTTCGCCGACGAGTACTACGGATACGACGACGCCATCTACGCGGCCGGCCGCCTCCTGCGGATCCTCTCGCGGACGGACCGCCCGCTCTCGTCGCTCGCGGCTGAGATCCCGCAGTATTATGCCACGCCGGAGATCCGCGTGGCGTGTCCCGACGACCGCAAGCACCAGGTGGTCGCGTCCCTCACCACGGAGTTCAAGGCGCGCTACGAGGTGGTCGACATCGACGGGGTGAGGATCGTCTTGCCGGACGGCTGGGGGTTGGTGCGCGCCAGCAACACGCAGCCGGTGCTGGTGGTGCGCGCGGAAGGCACGACCCCCGCAGCGCGCGATCGCATCAAGGCGATGCTCGAAGACGCCCTCCGTCAGTACCCCGAGGTTGCCCCGATCCGCTGGTAGCCCAGGGATGAAGCGCTGGTTCCTCTCGCAACTGCGGGTGTGGCCCTGCGGCGTCGCGCTGGTGCTGTGCTGTCTGGTCGTGATCTCCTCCGCGCTGCCGCTCCTCGCCGCCGGTGCTCCCGAAGACGACAAGATGACGGTGACCGCCGACCGAGTCGAGTACAATTCGCAGACCAGGATCGTGCGGGCCGACGGACACGTGCGGGCCACGGGCCGGGACACCGTGATCGTCGCAGACCATCTCGAAGCGAACCTCGACGCACAGGAAGTCATGGCGAGCGGGAACGTCACCCTTACTCAGAGCGGGACAACGACGGTTGGGAACGCCGGCCTTCTTCGAGGCGAGAAAGTGGTGAAGGGATCCCTTCTGAGGTACAACCTGCGTACCGCTGTGGGGCACTTTGAACAGGCATCCGGGCAAGTTGGCTTCTGGCACGTCTCCGGAGAGACGATTGATCTGTCCCCGGAGAAGGACGTTGCGACCGGCGCCTCGATCACGTCCTGCGATCCCGACCATCCTCTGTACAAGGTCACGGCAAAGAGAATCGAGATCGTGCCGAACGATCACTTCACCGCCTACAACGCTTCGCTGTGGGTCGCCGGCATACGCGTCGTGACGTTGCCCTCATATACCGCGACGGCCCGCGGACGCAGCGGCCCGAGCGTGGGGTACAACACACTGGACGGCGCCTACCTCGAATATGCCAACTCGTTCCCACTGGGGAGCTGGCGCGATGAGTACCGCATCCGCCTCGCGACCACGACGGGGCTGTCGGCGGAAAATATCATCTCGCAGCGGTTCGACGACCACATCTGGCGTCTGGCGCTGGGCCGTACCCAAGTGTACGACTTCAACCTCAACTTAGTGAACGTCGATCGGTACGCCCTCGACCTCGAGTACGACAGCAAGAAGATTCCGGGGTGGCCTATTGGATACCAGGTCGAGGCGCATGCGGGAAGTTACGGTGAACCGGCGACAGGCGTAACCACAACTCGCGTAGAGGCCATTGCCACGGTCGGCACCGATACTTTCGTCTTGAGCCCGGGGCTGTATTTCAGCGCCAGCGGTCGATTCCACTATGACATCTACGGGACCGGGCAGCAACGGACGGTCATCGAGGGTCAGACTGCGCTGGTCGCCTCGCTGAGTCCCAAGGCTTCAACGTACCTTTCGTACACCAACGTCGGTGTGAACGGCAGCACGCCCTTCATATTCGACTCGTACACTCCCATCAGCTCGCTGACGTACGGCTTTTTCTACACGTTCGGTGGGTTCGTGCAGATCGCTGGGACCACCGTGACGTACGACTTCCCGTCAAATCAGACGACGCTTGGTCTCTACTTATCGATGAATATTACCCCCACCACGTTGTTCAATATCTCAGGCTACTACAACACGACGACCCAACAAATCTCCGAGGTCGACTACGCGCTCAATATCCGATGCGACTGTGCGACCTTTGGGATCGTGTACCGGACGTACCCCCAGAGTCCAGGGAGCAACAATTTCCTTTTCATGGTCCAGTTCAACGCGCTTGGCCCCAATAGCACGTTCTAGCGATCGAGCCTGAGCCGTTGAACGAGAGGACTTCATATCTGGTACCCTGAAGTATGAGCACGATGGTTCGACGCAGCTTGGTCCTCATCGCGATCGGGGCAGTCCTCGTGGCGGTTCTGCCGGCGCGGGCGGCACTATCTTTCGCATCCGTGGAGATCCTCCGGCCGATCTTGGACCGGATACTCGGCAACCCCCAGACGATGCGCCTGGACGTCGTCCCGGACGTCTACGAGGGAGGCTACGCGCGCATCAGCGTGTACGCCCAAGGGGCCGCGGTGAGCGGGATGCGTATCGACGAGATGTGGATCCGGCTCATAGGCGCGAGCTTCGATCCCGCCGAGTTGCGCGGGGGCGGCCTCAAGGTGCTCCAGGTACGGGACAGCGGGGTATTCGGACGGCTGAATTTGAAGAACATCGAAACGTTCCTCGCGCAGCAGGGCACGGTCAAAGACCTGCGGTTGACCCGGGACGAGGAGATGGTGATCGCGACCGGCACCCTCTCGTTCAACGGCGTGCCATCGCAGGTGCGTCTCAAGGGACTCTTTCAGGTGTACGGTGAGCCGGAGATCTACTTCCATATTCATGCCATGGCGGTCAACGGGCTCCCGGTTCCCTTCGCGCTGGTCGAGCGATTGGAGCGGCAGCTGAACCCCGTCGTGGACTTCCGCTCCTGGCCGGTGCCGTTCAAGATCCGGTCCTTTCGCGCCACCCGCGACGGGTTTGTCCTCAGCAGCCAGCGAGACTTTTCCCAGCCGTGCAATGACTGCGGAGGCCCGGAGCTGCGACTGGTCCCATGACGCCGCCGCTTCATCCGTTTCACGCGCGGCTCGCGCGCGGCCCGCTCCTGTGCGATGGCGCGATGGGCACGCTCCTGTATGAACGGGGCGTGCCGTTTGATCGTTGCTTCGACGCCTTGAACCTGACCGACCGCGAGCGAGTCCTCAACATCCACCTCGACTACCTTCGGGCCGGCGCGGAGATGATCGAGACTAACACGTTCGGCGCCAACCGCCTGAAGTTGGATGTCCACGGCCTCGGGGAGCGCGTCCGGGACATCAACTGGCACGGCGCCAAGATTGCCAAGGAGGCCCGCGACATCATCGGCCGGGCGGCATGGATCGCCGGATCGATCGGCCCGCTCGGCAAGCCCGTCGCCCCTTTCGGCCGGATCCCGGCCGCCGTCGCGCACGACGTGATCCGTGCCCAGATCGACGCCCTCGTGGAAGGGGGTGTGGATCTGCTGATCCTCGAGACGTTCACGGACCTCGACGAGCTGCTGGAGGCCGTGCATACGGCCCGCACGTCTTGCGACCTCCCGGTGATCGCGCAGATGAGCTTCACCGAGGACGGCCGGACCCAGTACGGGTACACCCCAGCGGCAGTAGTCACCGCCCTCGAGCGGGCCGGGGTCGACATCATCGGGGCGAACTGCAGCGTGGGATCCGTGCCGATGCTCGAGGTGATCCAACAGATGGCCGCGGCGGCCCGGGTCCCGCTGTCCGCCCAACCGAACGCGGGATTCCCTACCATGGTCGAGGGGCGGTACCTTTACCAGTCCTCGCCGGCGCATATGGCGCAGTACGCCCGCAGGATGGTCGAGGCGGGAGCGGTGGTGATCGGGGGGTGCTGCGGCACGACGCCGGCGCACATCGCCGCGATCAAGCATGCAATCGGCGATCTACGGCCGGCCACGGGCGGCGCCATCGTGGTCGAGGCACCGGCCGTGGTGGAGGCGGTTTCGCCCGCTCTCGACCAACCGACTCAGCTTGCGCGAAAGCTCGGCCGGGAGTTTGTCATCAGCGTCGAGGTTGACCCGCCGAAGGGTTTGGATGCGACAAAGGACCTGGAGGGCGCCCGCCTCCTCAAAGAGGCCGGGGCAGACGTCATCGATGTGGGCGACAGTCCGATCGGCCGGATCCGCATGGGGGCGCTGGCGATGTGCGTCCTGATCCAGCAGGAGGTCGGCATCGAGACCATCATCCACTTCACCACCCGAGACCGGAACCTCATGGGCGTGCAGGCCGACCTGATCGGGGCCCATGCGCTGGGGGTGCGCAACATCCTGGCCCTGACCGGAGAGCCGCCCCGTGGTGACTACCCCAATGTCACGGCCGTGTTCGATGTCGACAGCCCCGGGCTGGTCCGCATCATCAGGCAGTTCAACGAAGGCCTTGACCTCTCGGGGAAGTCGATCGGGCGGCCCGCGCAGTTCCTCATCGGATGCGCCTTGGATATGAACGGGGAGACATTGGACCGGGAGCTCCCGAAGCTCGAACGGAAACTCGAGGCAGGGGTCAATTTTTTCATGACCCAGCCCGTCTACGAGCCCGAGACGCTCGACCTGTTCGAGCGCCGGGTGGGCAAGCTCCCAGTCCCGGTCCTGGTGGGGATCCTGCCGCTCCAGAGCTTCCGCCACGCCGAGTTCCTGCATAACGAGGTGCCGGGCATCATCATCCCCAAGTGGGTGAGAGACCGCATGCAGGCGGCCGGCAGCGCCGGCCGCGATGAGGGCCTCCGGTTGGCGCGCGAGCTCCTGGAGGCGCTGCTGGGCCGCATCGGGGGCGCCTACTTTATGCCCTCGTTTGGCCGCTACGAACTCGTCGCGTCGCTCGTCCAGGACGTGCGAGCCAAGGTCCGAGCGAGCGCTCCGAGAGCCGGCGCGTGAGCAACGACGCCTTCGCGATCCGCTTTACCCGAGCGGTGGCCGTGCTGACCATGGCATTTTACACGGCCGGGCATGCCGCCGTCGGGTTCCCGCTCTTCCTGTTCGGCGCGGCCGCTCGGGTCCTGGGCCTGCGCCCGCCGCTCTGGCGGCGAACCCCACTGGATCCGCCCCTTGTGGCGTTTGGCGTCGCCCTCGTGCTCTCGACGGCCGCGTCTGCCTATCGCTCCATCGCCGTCCCGTCGGCTGTGCTGACCGTGATCTCCAGCGCGGTACTCTTCGGATCGTTCGCCTGGCTCGTCGGAGGCGACCCGGGGGCCAGGGCGATGCTGCTTCGGGTGTGGGCCCTGGGTGCACCACCCGCCGCGGCGATCGGCGTGATCGCCGGGTGGATCGCCCACGACCGGGCCTTCTTCCCGCGGATGCCGATGGGGACGAACGCGTTCGGCACGACGCTCTTTCTCGGCAGCGTGATCGCGCTTGGATTCGGATACCGCGCGGAGGGGCGCGCCCGCCCGCTCTGGTTCGCCTGCGCCCTCGTGAGCCTGGTGGGTCTCATTGCCACGCAATCACGGTCTGCGTTGGCCGCGTGGGTGGCCGGGGCCGTGTACCTGACATGGCGCGAGCTTCGGGCTCACCCGCGCCAGCTGGCTGTCGCGCTTGCCTCGGGGATAGCCGTGCTGGGTCTCGCCGCAACCGCCGCGCCGTCGGTCGCATCCCGGGTGGGGCATGTCTCAACCGACCTGGTTGTGGACCGTGTGCAGATCTGGCGGATCGCATGGGGAATCGTGGAGTCGCACCCGCTTCTTGGGACCGGGCCCGGGACATTTCAGACCATGTTCAATCAGCGGAAGCCCGCAGACTTTGAGCGGAAATGGTCCGCGCACAACCTCTGGCTCCACTACGCTGTTGAGACCGGCATGCTCGGGCTCCTCAGCATCCTGTCGGTCGTGTATGTCGCCGGACGCGAATGGGCGCGTTCGGGACGTCTCACCCCCGCGGGGCAAGATCCGCTCCGTCCAAGCATCACGGCCGCCTCGATCGGACTCCTGGTCGATTCCTGCGGGGACAATACGCTGCTTTCGGTGTCCACGGTCTCGGGGGCATGGCTGTTGCTCGCATTGCTGGTCGTGCCACTCACACGGCCGGTCCGGCCCGACCGCCGCGTCCTGGTCGCGCCGCGGGAGGAGGCCGTCCTCGTAGCGGGAACGAGATCGAGGGAGGGATCCCCATGAGGACGAAGGTCGTGGTAACCGGGGCCGGAGGTTTCATCGGCCACCACCTCGTTGCGCGCCTCAAGCAGCAGGGCTGCTGGGTTAGGGGCGTGGATATCAAGGTGCCCGTGTATGAACCTACGGCGGCCGACGAATATGAGGTGCTGGACCTTCGTCGATGGGCCAACTGTTTGCAGGCCACACGTGGGGTCGAGGCCTGCTATAACCTCGCGGCGAACATGGGCGGGATCGGCTTTATCACCGAGTACCGGGCCGAGATCATGCGTGACAGCGTGCTCATCAACACCCACATGCTCGAAGCCGCGCGGCTCAACGGCATCCAAGAGTTCCTGTTCACCTCATCCGCCTGCGTCTATCCGCAATACCGGCAGAACCTCCCCGACGTGACGCCGCTTCGGGAAGAGGACGCGTACCCCGCCGATGCGGAGGATGGGTACGGGTGGGAGAAGCTCTTTTCCGAGCGAATGTGCCGGCACTACTATGAGGACTACGGCCTGCGCACCTACGTGGTCCGGTTTCACAACATCTTCGGCCCTCTGGGGACGTACGACGGCGGTCGGGAGAAGTCGCCGGCCGCCATTTGCCGGAAGATCGCCCTGGCGAGAGATGGCGAAGAGATCGAGGTCTGGGGGGATGGGGAACAGACGCGATCGTACTGCTACATCGACGATTGCGTCGAAGGCATGGGCCGGCTGATGCGGACCGAGGAACACGGCCCGGTCAACCTAGGGTCGGACCGGCTGGTCACCATCAACGATCTCATCGACATCGTGGCCACCATCGCCAGCAAGCGGGTGGTCAAGCGATACGATCTCACCAAGCCCCAGGGCGTGCGCGGCCGCAACAGCGATAACACGAAGCTGCGGCGGGTGCTGGGGTGGGAGCCCAAGATCACGCTGGAAGAGGGTTTGGCCAGGACCTACCGCTGGATCCGCGGGGAACTGGCCAGGGCGGGACGCGTCCACGAGGAGGCGACCACGCTGCGACGTAGGGACCGATGATCGATCGCGGCTCTCCCGCACTCGCCCGCTCGGATCGGGCGAGCGCGCGGCATCTGATCCGTTTGCCGCTGAACATCGCCGAGTGGCGGCTGCTCCTGATGGGGCTGGACGTGCTGGCGGTCAATGGGGCGCTGCTGCTGGCCCTGGCCATTCGCGCCCTTCGCGCCCACGAAGCGCCAAGCCTGGGCGTGCTCACCGCTCACCCAGGCTGGTTCGTGATCCTGAGCGGCCTGTGGCTCGCCGTCGCCCACGCCTTCGACGCGTATGAGCCTCAGGTGGCCGGGCGGCTCGACACCAGCGTCGCAGCGATCATCAGGTCCGGACTCCTCACCTCCGTCCTCTATCTCCTTATCCCGCGGTTGACGCCGCCGCTCCCGGGGTCACGCGTGGCCTTGGTCAGCTTTCCGCTGCTGGTCATCGTCGTGCTCGTTCTTGGACGCCGGTTGTTCACGTGGGGGCTTCCCCGGCCGGCATACGAGCGGCAGGCGCTCATCATCGGAGCCGGGTGGGCCGGGAGGTCGGTGGCTCAGGCGTTGGTGCAGGATGCCCAGGTGGGCTACCATGTGGTCGGGTTCGTCGACGACGATCCGGGCAAGGCGGGCGCCTTCATCCCCATCACCGCCGGCCAGGCGGTCCCCGCCGAGGTGCCCGTCCTGGGAAACCGGCAACAGGTCAAGGAGCTCATCGCGAGACACCGCGTGTCCACCTTGATCCTGGCCATCACGCGCGATGTCGACGCCGATCTGCTGCAGATCCTCATGGATTGCGTGGAGAAGGGCGTCGAGATGATCCCGATGCCCGTGGTCTACGAGCAGCTGACCGGGCGCGTGCCGGTGGAGCACGTGGGCGAGAAGTGGTTCGTGGCGATTCCCATTCATCCAAAGGCGACGGGGACGTTTTGGGAGTTCACGAAGCGCTCGATGGATGTAGTCCTCGCGTCGCTGGGCCTGGTGTGTCTTGCGCCGGTCTTCCCGATTATCGCTTTGGCGATCGTCCTGGACTCCCCCGGACCGATCTTCTATCTGCAAGGACGCGTGGGGAAGGGCGGGACCGTGTTCCGCGCGCTCAAATTCCGATCGATGGTGCTCGGCGCCGAGCACGCGGGCGCGATGTGGGCGCAAGAGCACGATCCCCGGGTGACCCGCGTGGGCCGGATCTTGAGAGCGACCCACCTGGATGAGTTTCCACAGTTCGTGAACGTCCTGAAGGGAGAGATGAGCATCGTCGGGCCCCGCCCCGAGCGGCCGGAATTTGTGGACCGGCTGGCGGCGCAGATCCCGATCTACCGCCTCCGGCACATCGTGAAGCCGGGGATGGGTGGGTGGGGGTTGGTGCGTCAGGGATACGCGGGCTCCCAAGAGGATGCGTTGATCCGGCTGCAGTACGACTTGTACTACATCAAGCACCAGTCGTTGTGGCTCGATCTCCTGATCATCCTGAAAACGATTATGCACGCCGTGACGCTGAAGGGCCGCTAGACGCACCTTCCGGTTGGACACAGTCGCATGATGGCGATCGTGAACGGGCACCCTGCGTCGCACGGTCATCGTTCGGGATCCGGATCGAGTCTCAGGGTCCTGGTCGTGCAACCGACGGGCGACAAAATGGGTCACCACGGGATCTTTACCGTCAAGCTCGCCCATGCGCTCGGGAAGCTGGGGCACGCCGTGACGATCTGTACGAACCGGATCGCCCCAGAGCAGTACCTCAACGGCCCCCCCGACTTCGCCGTGGAAACGGTCGCGGGTGGCCGGTTGGCGTTTGAGCGATTCGACGAAGCGGTGAACCGGTGGCCCCTGTACTACTACTGGGGATACTATCGCAACAGTTACCGGATCACGGCCGCGGCGTTGGCCATGTGCCGAACCCGTGCCTTCGATGTGGTCTACATGACGGACGTAGAGTTCCTGGTGGCTGCGCTCCTCCTCAAGGCCCACCAGGGGCGCCTGCCTCCGGTCGTGATGGAGGTCAATGCGGCGAACTTCTCCTTTGCCGACTATCCAGGTTCGGTCTTGAAGAAAGGCTACAAGATCGCGCAGCGCGAGGTCTTCCGGACGACCCTGGGGAAAGAGATCGCCGCGTGCGCCGTGCTGGGCGAATGGCATCAGGAGCGTCTCAGGGCCCAGTTGCGGGTTCCCGCGACGTTCCCAGTGGAGGTAATCCAAGAGGGCAGTGATGCAACGGACCCTCCCCCGCCGCAATCGGAAGCGCGACGCCGGCTCGGCATCGGTTATGAAGGGCCGGTCTTTCTCTTCTTCGGGATCATCCGGAAGGACAAGGGCATCGAGACCCTCATGCAGGCGGTCGCGGGGTTGGGGGGAGAGGAGTTCCGGCTGATCATTGCAGGGTTTCCCATGGAGTATTCCGGCGCGGAGGTGACGGAACTCGTCCGCAAGGCCGGCGCGGTCGACAAGGTCATCCTCAGGCTCGGGTACGTCGCGGCACCCGAAGTGCCCGCGTACTTCGGAGCCGCCGACGCGCTGGTGCTCCCGTACGCGCGCTCGTATCGAGGGGGAAGCGGTCCGCTGACCAAGGGAGCCTGCGCGTACGGGCGGCCCGTCATCGCGACGGATGTGTCCGGAATGGGCCGGTTTGTCGAGCGGCACGCGATCGGCCTGGTGTGCCCGCCTGAGGCGCCCGAGACCCTGGCGCAACGGATGCAGGAGTTCATGGGGATGCTCCCAGAGCGCCGGCGGGAGATGGGCGAGCGGGCGGCGGCCTTCGGACGGGCGAATACCTGGGATGCCATGGCGGCGCGCTTCTCGAAACTGTTCGACCGGGTCGTTCGCTCGGATGGGAGCGATGCCTGACGGTGGCGGCAGGAGACCGGTGAATACGCTCGAGCGTCTCCGGACAGGGCTCCTGGTCAACAGGCACTGGGAGCAGGTCGTCTTCAAGAACATCGTGTGGGCGACGCTGGCGGAGGCGGTCGTCCGCGGCTTGAAGTTGGCGGTCCTGCCGCTCATCGCCCGCGTGTTTGGCCCCGCCGAGTTCGGCAAATTCGCGTTTGCGTTCTCGTTCGCGTCGCTATTCAACATCGTCTTCGACGCGGGTCTCGCCACGACGACGACGCGGGAACTCGCGATGGCGAAGAAGAACGAAGCGCTTCTGCCCGATATCCTTCTCATGAAGCTCGGGCTCGGCGTACTCGGGATTGCGGCCATCGTGCTCGGGATGCTGCTGATCACCCGCGACCCTGTGATCCGCGAGATGATCGTCATCCTCGGCGTCGCGTTCTTCGTCCTGGAACTGGTGAACCTCTCTTTTTCGGTGTTCCGGGCTCAGCAGCGAATGGAGTACGAATTCCTGGTGCGGACCGGCCAGGCGGTGTTTCTCGTCGCGGCGGTCGCGCTGGCCGCGTGGAAGGCCCCGTCCGTGTTGAACGTCAGCTATGCCTACCTCGCCTCCGGGCTCCTGACCCTGGCACTCGTGGCCGCCGTCACGCGGGGGAAGGCGGTGCGAATCAGGAGCTGGGTGCAGGTGGCAGTGTGGAGGCGGATCCTTGGGGTCGCCGTGCCCCTCGCGCTGGCGAGCGGCGCAACGACCGCGTACATGAACATCGATTCGATCCTGCTCGGGTCGATCGGCACGATCACCGAGACGGGCTGGTACAACCTGGCCACCCGGATCGTCGGTATGCTGTTGGTGCCCACCGGGCTGCTCTCGCTTGTGATCTTCCCGGCGTTTGCCTCCACGGCGCATGAGGCCGGTGAGATGTTTCGGAAGCGGTGGGATCGCTGGTCGATTGGGATGATCGCGCTGGGGGCGTATCTGGCGTGCGTCGTCATCGCGACGGCGGATCCGCTCGTCCGGCTGATCTTTGGTCCGGCGTTTGCGCCCTCGAGCGCGGCGCTCCGGATCCTCGCGATCTCGGTCGCGATGATCTTTGTTTACACCCCAAGCTTTCAGGCGTTGATCGTATTCGATCGCCAGCGGACGCTCTTCTGGAGCCTGCTCTCCGGGGCGGTGGTCAACGTCGCGCTCAACGTGGCGCTGATCCCACCTTACGGGCTCTACGGCGCGGCGTGGGCGACCGTGGCGACCCACGGAGTCCTCCTCTGCGAGTTGCCGGTCCTGGCCCATCGGTGCACTCCGGTGCGCCCCCTGAGTGGCACCGTGGTCGCAGGCGTGGCCAGCGCGGCCGTGGCGGCCACGCTGGCGTATGCCGCAATGAGCGCCACCCGGACCAATCTCTGGCTCGCGGTGCCGCTTGGGAGTCTCGTCTTCACCGCGAGCTTCGTTGGGCTGGATCGAACGAAGCTCACACGATGGTAGCCGCCACCGTACACGCCTCGATCACGCTCCGGGGAACGAAGGTCCTGGTCACCGGCGGAGCCGGTTTCATCGGCTCGCACACGGTCGATGCGCTGACCCGAGCGGGGGCTGAGATCGTCGTGGTCGACAATCTGTCGACCGGGAGGCGGCAGAATCTCTCCCCGTCGATTGCGTTCTACGAGGTCAACATCGCAGACGAACGATTCGGCGAGATCCTGCGCCGGGAACGGCCGGATGTGATCTATCACTTTGCTTTCTACGTGCTCGTGCCGAACTCAGTGGAGAACCCGCTGCTGGACATGGACGCGATCACCGGGTCGGTCAGGCTCCTCCACGAAGCCAGGGCCCTTGGGGTGCGAAAGGTCGTGTTCGCGTCGTCCGGGTTCCTCTATGGAAACACACCGGCCCTGCCGGTGACGGAAGCGTCTACCGTCGACCCGGTCTCCCCGTACGTCGTGGCGAAGCAGACCGTGGAGGGTTATCTTCGGTTCTTCCATCGTACGTACGGAGTCCCGTCGGTCGTGTTGCGCTATTCCGCGGTGTACGGTCCGAGACAGGTCACCGGTGCGATGGCCGATTACATCCGAAAGCTTTCGGCGGGAGCCCAGGCCGAGATGTGGGGGGACGGGACCAAGACGCGCGATTACGTCTATATCGACGATGTCGTCAACGCGAACCTGTTGGCCCTCGCGATTCCCGCCGACCACCCGAGTCCGGTGTTCAACATCGGCACGGGGGTGGAGACCACGCTCAACGCCCTTTATCAAAAGATCGCGGACCTCCTGGGCGTGGAGGCACGGCCGATCTATCGGCCGGACCGGGCCGGCGAACAGATGCGGTACTGCCTCGACTGGACGAAGGCCAGGCGGGACTTGCGCTGGGAGCCCGAGTATTCGCTCGATGCGGGCCTCCGGCTGACGGTCGACGCCCAAAGAGGCCGATAACTCGTGCCCACGGTATCCGTGATCATCACGACCTTCAACCGAGAGCGGTTCCTCGGCGGGGCGATCCAAAGCGTGCTGTCGCAGACGTATCGGGACTTTGAGCTGCTGGTGCTGGACAACTCGTCCTCGGACGGCACCGCCGCGGTGATCGCGCGGCGGACCAACCCGCGAATCCGCTATATGCGGCACGAACCGCTCACGATCAGCGCGGCGCGAAACCTTGGGGTGCGCGAGGCGCGGGGCGGGTACGTCGCCTTCCTCGACGACGACGACGAATGGTTGCCGCGCAAGCTCGAGCAGCAGGTGGCGGTGTTCCGGCGCGGGCCGGAGAGCCTGGGGCTCGTGTACGGCGGGTTCACGCGGATCGATGAGCGGGGAGTCGAGCTGGGGAGCCATCGCCCCGCGCTTCGAGGGCGGATACTGACGGAGCTGCTCTGGCAGCGGGATGCGTTTACCGGGTCCGCATCCAATCCGATGATGCGCGCGTCGGCACTCGCCGCGCTCGGTGGGTTCGACGAAGCCCTGCCTACCTCCGAGGACTGGGAGTTGTACCTGAGGCTCGCCGAGCGGTTCGAGGTCGAGTACACCCCGGAGCTGCTCTTACGGATCCGGACGCACCGGGGGGCCCGCCTGGGGGACCGGATCGATGAGGCCCGCAGAGTGGAGGAGCTGGTGCTCAGCCGCTACGGCCCGCGCATGAACGCCAGGTTGCGGAGCCTCTACCTCCGGAAAATCGGAGGGAAGCTCTGTCGCACCGGAGCCGTCCGCGAGGGGCGCGCGCGCATTCGCGAGGCGATCGGCGCGGATCCGCTCAATCCCCTCGCGTATGCGCAGTACGGCCTCTCGTTCCTGGGGAGCAGCGCGTACGGGCGCGCGCACGACGTCTACCGGCGCCACCGGCCGGGATAGGACGTTGCGGGTCCTCTATCACATTCCATACCCCGATGGCCTCGGCGCGGACCGCTGGATCTGCGAGGGGTGGCGGGCCGGTTTTCGCGCGCTGGGCCATGAGTTCCATCTGCTGACCGCGGTGGACCGGTTGTCCGAGCGGGCGAGGACGACGAGACCCGATCTGTTCTT
This sequence comes from bacterium, assembly GCA_035703895.1. Lineage (NCBI taxonomy): Bacteria > bacterium. The sequence goes on from DASSXJ010000320.1 coordinate 20,057, forward strand.
CACGGCCATCAACCTCATCGATCTCGAGCGCGAGCAATCCACGCTCAGGGCGATGCGCGAACAGGGCACCAAAGTGCTGCTGTGGGTGCATTGGCCCCTCGAAGCACGCGTCGACCCCCGGCGGGGCGAAGCGCTCAGGCGCGATGACATCGCGGATGTGTATTTTGGGGAACGAGAACCCGAACAGATGGAACCGTTTCAGCAGGAGACCGGAAAGCGGTACCATGTCATTCCCAACGCCGCCAACCCGGCGCTCCATTTCCCCGTCGCCCCGGTGACACGCTACCGGTATGATATCGTGTATCTGGGCGCGAATCTTCGGAAGAAGCGATGGTTTGCGGAGCAGATCCTCCGCCCGCTGAGGCGGAAGTACCGGGTGGGGGTATTCGGACCTGGGTGGAGCCTGCGCGACCAGGCACTGCGCGCGGGAAGCCGGTTCTGCCGTCTGGCCGGGGCGTTCCAGGTCGCCAAGACGATCGATCAGGCCCGAATCTCCGTTCCACCGGAGGCCGAGCGGGTGCTCTACTCCTCCGCGGCGGTCGCGCTGAACTTCCATGAACGGGAGGATGACGGGTCGCAGCCCCATTACATTGTCAATCAACGGACGTTCAAGATCCCCGCGTGCGGCGGGTTCCAGATCTGCGATGACGTGCCGGCGATCAGAAAGTATTTTGGAGAAGACGAGATCGTGATGGCCCCGTTGGATCCGCGGGTGTGGATGGCCAGGATCGAGTACTTTCTCCGGCATGAGGAGGAACGGGAGGCGATTCGCGCCAAGGGGGCGCAACGGGCGCTCCATGAACACCTCTCGACTCATCGGGTCAGGTCCGTGCTGACCCTCTTGGGAGCGGCGTGAGCGACGCGCGGCCCCGGGTCTCTGTGATCGTGCCCGTGCGGAACGAGGAGCGGTACGTCGGGGGATGCCTCTCCCGCCTTCTCGGCCAGGACTATCCAGGAGAGCTGCTGGAGATCCTCGTTGTAGATTGCCTCAGCGAAGATCGCACGCGGGCGATCGTTGAGGAACTGATGCGCGGTCACGCCCCGATGCCGCCCGTCCTTCGCATGATCGACGACCCGGGGCGGGAACGGACCACGGCGCTCAACGCGGGGATCAGGGCCGCCGCCGGCGAGATCATCATGCGGGTGGACGCCCGATCGATGGTCCCGCTCGATTACGTCCGGAAGTGCGTGGAGACACTGGCCGCGACCGGAGCGGACAACGTGGGGGGCATGCAACAGCCGATCGCGGTGTCCCCGATGCAGGAGGCGGTCGGCCTCGCCATGTCCCACCCGTTTGGCGTCGGAGACGCGCAGTTCCGCGTGGGCAAGAAGAGCGGCTTCGTCGATACCGTGTACCTCGGCGCGTTCCGCCGGGAGGTGTTCAGCAGGGTCGGCCTCTTTGACGACGTCGTGCCCGTGCTGGCCGAAGACTCCGACATCAACCAGCGGATCCGCAACCATGGGGGGACCGTCTATCTCAACGCGGAGATCCGCGCTTGCTACTATCCTCGCGAGACACTGCGGGACCTCGTGGCCCTCTATTTTCGCTACGGCGTCGCGCGGGCGGGAAACCTGGTGAAGCATAGGAAACTGAGCGCGTGGAGGCAGGCGGTCCCGCCCCTGTTCGTGCTTTCGCTGGCGACGCTGGGGCTCCTCGCGGTGACGCACGAGGGCTCGCGCGTGGGGTTCGCCATCGTGCTGGGGGTCTATGTCATCTCCGACGTCGGGGTATCCGCCTTCCTCTGCGCCCGACGCGGGAAGTGGCATCTCTGGCCGCGCCTGTTCGCGGTCTTCCCGTGCATGCACTTTGCCTGGGCATTTGGGCTGTTCAACGGACTGCTCGCCGGGTTTGATCGGAAGGTCCTTCGCCGCGCGCCCCCATCATGATCGGCTTCTGCGGCCGCCGGCCCGGTTCAGGAGGTTAAATCGGTTGCGGCATCCAATTTACCATGCTATATGGCCTGCTGGAGCGCACCGTGAGCTTCGCGCAGGAGTACCTCACTGAGGTGGGCCGTATCCTCCAGCAGTTCGATCCCGATCTTATCGAGCAGGCCGCGACCCTGCTGGCTGACACCCGCGCGCGAGGCGGGCGTTTGTTTGTTCTCGGCGTCGGCGGCGGTGCCGCCAATGCCTCGCACGCCGTCAACGATTTCCGAAAGATCGTCGGGCTCGAGGCATACGCCCCGACCGACAATGTGGCTGAATTGACCGCGCGGGTCAATGACGACGGATGGGAGAGCGCGTTTGAGGGGTGGCTTCGCGTGAGCCGGATCACGGCCGGCGACCTCATCCTGGTCTTCTCCGTCGGCGGGGGGGACGTCGAGAAGAACGTGAGCCCGAACCTTGTCCAGGCGCTTCAATATGGGAAGCAGCAGGGATCTCGCATCCTGGGCGTGGTGGGCCGCCGTGACGGATTCACCGCCAAGGTCGCGGATGTGTGCATCATAGTGCCCCAGGTCAACCCGGCCCACGTGACGCCCCATACGGAGGCCTTCCAATCGGTCATCTTGCACCTCCTGGTGTCTCATCCGAAGCTCAAACACACGCAGACCAAGTGGGAATCGCTCAGGTGAGCGGGGCGCGCCGTGCCGTCTTTCTTGACCGAGACGGCGTCCTCAACGAGGCGGTGGTGCGAGACGGGAAGCCGTACTCTCCGGCGGGTCTGGATGAGGTGGTGATCCCTGCGGACGTTCCGGAAGCGCTGCGTGCCCTCCGCGGCGCGGGGTTTGCGTTGATTGTGGCCACCAATCAACCCGATGTCGCCAGGGGGATCCAACCGCGCGCGGTAGTGGAAGAGATCAACGCGGCGCTCCGTGCCCGACTTCCCCTCGACGACATTTTCGTATGCTACCATGACGACTCCGACGGTTGCGCCTGCCGGAAACCACATCCGGGGCTACTGTTCCGGGCGGCGGCCGAATACGGGATCGATCTCGCGAGGAGTTTCATGATCGGAGATCGGTGGCGAGACGTCGAAGCCGGCCGCCGGGCTGGATGCCTCACCGTCCGTCTGGAGGGGCATTACCAGGAGGACGGGCCTGAGAGTCATCCAGACTACATTGCCCCGTCGCTCTCTGCCGCAGCGTCCTGGATCATCCGGCACCCGGTGTCCGCAGGGGGGACCCCATGAAACCGGTCGCCGAGTTACGGGTCAAGATCTATGCGGATGGGGCCGACATCGACGGGATGCGCGCGCTGTCGCGGAAGCCGTGGATCAAGGGATTCACAACCAACCCGACGTTGATGCGCAAGGCGGGGGTCGCGGACTACCGGGCGTTTGCGATCGACGTTTTGAAGATCATCACAGATCGGCCGATCTCGTTCGAAGTGTTCTCGGATGAGTTCGACGAGATGGCCTCGCAGGCGCGCGAGATCGCCACGTGGGGGCAGCACGTCTACGTGAAGATCCCGGTGACCAATACCCGCGGGGAATCGTCGGTCGCGTTGATCCGTGACTTGACCCGCGAGGGGATCAAGCTCAACGTGACGGCCATCCTGGCCCTCGACCAGGTGCGCGATGTCGCGGCCGCCCTGGCCGGGGGGAGCTCTGCCTACGTATCGGTGTTTGCTGGCCGCGTGGCGGACACGGGTCGCGACCCCGTTCCGCTCATGGCCGCCGCCGTCGAGATGGTCCGCCTGATGCCGACCCTCGAACTCATCTGGGCCAGCCCACGCGAGCTGCTCAATATCTACCATGCCGATGCGATTGGGTGCCACATCATCACCGTGACCCACGATATCCTGAACCGGCTTGATTCGATCGGCAAGGATCTGCACGACTACTCGCTCGAGACCGTGCGCATGTTCCGGAACGACGCCATCAAGGCAGGGTACACGTTGCCATCTCGCACGAGGTCGACCGCATAGCCATGAACAGGACGTCAGGACCGACCTCGATGGAGGTGGTGTAAGCACATGGCCCATTGCCTCGTGACGGGCGGTGCGGGGTTCATCGGTTCGCACACGGTCGATCTCCTCCTGGAGCGGGGCTACAAGGTGCGGATTCTCGACAACCTGCAACCCCGCGTGCACCCTCAAGGCAAGCCTCGCTTTGTTCCCAACGATGCGGAGTTCCTCCAGGGCGATGTCTCGGATCCGGAGGCCTTGGGCCGCGCGCTCGAAGGCGTGGACTACGTGTTCCACCTCGCCGCGTACCAGGACTACCTGCCGGATTTCTCCCGGTTCATTCACACCAACACGGAGAGCGCCGCGCTGCTCTTTGAACTCGCGGTCTCGGACCGGAAGCGCTACCCTGTACAGAAGATCGTCTTTGCGTCGTCGCAATCGGTCGCAGGGGAGGGCGTCTACCTCTGTCCGGCCTGTGCGGGTATGGGGCGCGTGCCCACCATCCAGGAACAGCTGCTGAACGGGCCCTCTCCGGTTGCCGAGTTCCCCGCCCGATCCGTGCACGTGCCCGAGCCGCGGTCGATCGACCAGCTCAAGCGCGGGGAATGGGAGATCTGCTGTCCCGCCTGCGGAGGCGCCATGGCCCCCCTGCTGATCCAGGAGACGACGCTCAGCCCCGGAACCGCCTATGGTATCTCCAAGTACGCCATCGAGCTCCTGGCCGGTCGGCTCGGCCGCCGGTATGGGATTCCGACGGTCTGCCTGCGGTACACCTACGTCCAGGGCCCGAGAAACTCGTTTTACAACGCGTACTCGGGGATCGCCCGCCGTTTTGCGCTCCGCATCCTCCACAACCTCCCTCCCGTGGTGTACGAGGACGGCCGTCAGCTCCGGGACTACATCAACGTGCGCGATGTCGCCCGCGCGAACGTCTTGATGATCGAATCCGATCGGGTGGATCATCAGGTCTTCAACGTCGGCGGCGGGCGGGCCGTCACGGTGATGGAGATCGCGTCCTTGATGCTGAAAGCGTTCGGCAGCGGCCTCGATCCGATCATTCCGGGTGAGTTCCGCCTTGGGGACACGCGCCACACCGTCTCGGACATCTCGAGGCTGCGCGTCCTCGGGTGGGAGCCGGGGATCCCGGTCGAGCAAAACATCGTCGAATACGCCGAGTGGATCGGGGAGCAGGCCGGAAAGAGGGAGTATCTGGAGGAGGCCGAGCGTGTGATGCGGGAGAACGGCGTGCTCCTCCAGGTCGAGCGATGAACCGGTGCGGGGCACAGTAGCGGTCATCACGGGCGGTGGCCGCGGCATCGGGGAGGCGATTGCCCTGGCCTTCGCCGGCGAAGGGGCCACGGTCGTGCTGGCCGCGCGGACCGCGTCTGAGATCGCCCAGGTTTCCGCCAAAGCCGCCGCGGCCGGCGGCGCCGCGGTGGCCGTTCCCACAGACGTCTCATCTTCCCAGGATGTATTCAGGCTGGTGCAGCGCGCGCTGGACGGCTATGGGCGCGTGGATGTGCTCGTCAACGCCGCGGGGATCCTCGGGCCGGTCGGCTTGCTATGGGACGCCGACCCGGATGTGTGGAAGCGGGCCATCGAGGTGAACCTCTACGGCACCTTCCTGTGCTGTCGCGCCGTGCTCCCGCACATGGTGCAGCGCCGGCAGGGGAAGATCATCAATTTCTCCGGAGGCGGCGCAGCATCGCCCCTTCTCCGCCTGGCGGCCTACGGCGCCTCAAAGGCCGCAGTGGTGCGGTTGACGGAAACGCTGGCGGAAGAGGTCAAGCCCTTTAACGTTCAGGTCAACGCCATTGCGCCCGGGTTGGTGAACACGCGCCTGCAGGATGATCTGCTGGCCGCGAAGGAGCGTGCGGGAGATCAGCTCGATCGAGTCCGCCGGTTGCGAGCCACGGGGGAAGGCGGCGTGCCCCCGGAGCTCGCCGCCGCTCTGGCCCTGTGGCTGGCATCGGAGAACTCGCACGGCCTCACGGGAAAGTTGATCTCGGCGCCGTACGATGGCTGGCGCGACTGGGACGAGCCGCACATCTCAGCGCTCAAGGCTTCTCCGTGGTTCACGCTCCGCCGCCTCGATCACGCGACCCTGCGGCCGCTCATCGATACGATCACCGACGATGTCGGGTGACCGCAATGATGGCCTGCGGGTAGCACTCATCGGGTGCGGCGCGATCGGCCGGCGGCGGGCCCGTGTCGTTGCGCGCCCGATGGCCGGGAAATTAGTCGTCGCCGTTGACCGCGACCTCGCCCGTGCACACAGAGTCGCGGAGGATGTTGGGTGCGAGGCCGATACCGACTGGCATGCCGCCGTTGGTCGGGAAGACGTCGACGCGGTAATCGTCTCCACCACCCATGACGTGCTGGCTGCGATCGCGATCGCGGCGCTCCGCAACGGAAAGCATGTGCTGGTCGAGAAACCGATGGCCCGTACGCCGGCCGAGGCCGAGGCGGTGGTCCGCGAGGCGGCCTCGCCCGGGGGCGGGCGGGCGGCGGATCGCCGGCCGCTCGTGCTGAAGGTCGGCTTCAACCACCGCCACCACGCCGCCGTGGCGGGGGCTCATGAGGCGCTCCGGCGGGGGGACCTCGGTGAACCCTTTTTCATCCGGTGCCGGTACGGGCACGGCGGACGGCCGGGGTACGAGAGGGAGTGGCGGACGGTGCCGGAGATCGCCGGCGGCGGAGAATTGCTGGACCAGGGGATTCACGCGCTCGATCTCTTCCGCTGGTTTTTGGGCGACTTCGTCGAGGGCGTTGGTTTTGCGCCCACATACTTCTGGCGGTCGGAGGGGGATCGCCTGACGCGTCGCGATACGGTGGAGGACAACGCGTTCGGCCTCTTCCGCACCGCTACCGCACAGGTGGCCACCTTGCACGTCAGTTGGACCCAATGGAAGAACCTCTTCTCATTTGAGATCTTTGGCCGGGATGGTTACGCGATCGTCGATGGCCTCGGAGGGAGCTATGGAGCCGAACGGTTGACCCTGGGGCGGCGCCTGCCGGCCTCCGGTCCGCCTGAGGAGCAGCGCGCGGAGTTCTCGGGACCTGACACCTCGTGGGAGCAGGAATGGCAGGAGTTCCTGGCCGCGATCCACGAAGAACGGCAGCCACTCGGAAGCGCCCACGACGCTCATGAGGCACTCAAGATGGTGCATGCGATCTATGAATCCCAGCGCACGGGCGCCCTGGTCCGGCTGATCCCCGCCTGAGCCCGAGGTCGATGCCCGCGGGTTCCCCTTCCGGTCCTGGTGTGCCGGCGCAGGCGATGGTTCTGGCCGCGGGTCAAGGGATGCGCCTCCGGCCGTTGACAGAACGGATGCCGAAATGCATGGTGCGCCTCGGCGGTAAGCCACTCCTCGAGTATGGCATCCGCTGGCTTCGGAAGCACGGCGTCACGGAGCTGGCGATCAACGTGCGTCACCTCCCAGAGGCCGTCACCGAGTACTTCGGCGACGGCCGGCAGTGGGATGTCCACATCACCTACTCCTTTGAGCAGGAGCCTCTGGGAACGGCCGGAGGGGTCAAGCGCATGGCGTCATTCTTTCACGGCCCGTTCTTTGTCTGGTATGGCGATAACCTGAGCACGTGCCGCCTCGACCACTTGTGGGAGCAACACCTTGCCCGCAGGGGCGCGGTCACCATAGCGCTTCACCACCGAGAGGACCCCACTCACGGCGGCATCGTGGGGCTCGATGCCCAGGACCGCATTACCCGCTTTCTGGAGAAGCCAGCCCCGAGCGAGGTCTTCAGCCACTGGGTCAATGCGGGGATCTATGTGCTCGAGCGGGCGGTGCTGGACGCGATCCCCGCCGGCCGGGTCGTGGACTTTGGACGGGACGTCTTTCCGGCGATGCTCGCCGCGGGAGACGCGTTGTACGGATACCGGATGCCGGAGCGCGAGCACTTGTGGTGGATCGACCGGCCTGAGGATCTCCGTCGCGTGGAGCGGCTGTGGCAGTCGATTGGGCCCGGTCTCTGGGAGACGGAATAGCCCCGAGCCCGCGCGGCAGCGAGGACGGTGACGCGTGACGGCACAGGCGGCGCCCTTGGTTTCCGTAATCGTCCCCGCCTATAACGCTGAGCGCTTCCTTGGTCGCGCGATGCGGAGCGCGCTGGCCCAGACCTACCCTCACTTCGAGCTCATCGTGGTCGACGACGGGTCGACGGACAGGACGGCCGACGTGATCCGTTCGTTTCCAGACGCCCGCATCCGGCATCTTTCGCAGCCCAACAGCGGCCAGGGCGCCGCCCGGAACCATG
>DASSXJ010000321.1 GCA_035703895.1 bacterium
CTACATCAATAAGCACCGGTTCGAGCCCACCGACGGTCCCATATACCGCGTCCGCGTCGGTTCGATCGCGCACTGGCGCGTCGTCAATCAGACGCACGAAATCCACCCGTTCCACATCCATCAAGTGCATTTCCTCACCTATGCCGTGAATGGCGTGCCGGTCCAGGATCCCGTCTGGCTGGACACGATGGATGTGCCGAGCGACGGCGGAATCATCGATGTCATCCTCGATGCGAGGCAGCCCGTTGTTCGGGGGATGGCCGTGTCCCACTGCCACATAATCCGGCACGAGGACAAAGGCATGATGGCCAAGGTGCTCTTCTACTGAGCGGGCACCTGTAAACGGGCACCTGCCTCAACGTGGGCCATTCGGCTCGCCGGTGCAGATTCGCGGGAAGCCGATCGCCGGCGATGCCAACATGGAGGTGCTGGCCAAGCGCAGGCCGGGTTTCAGTGGGGGGGACCTAGCGAACGTGGTCAATGAGGCGCCGCTGCTGACCGCGTACCGCGAGGGCGGTCACGCCCTCGTGGGGCAAGCTCCTGCCCCGGGCGAACAGCTGATGAACTTGGCTGGCGAGACCATAACAGAGGCGCCGAGCGGAATGCTCAGCGCCTCCGGCACAAGATCCCCATCAAAGGTACCACACGTATCACAGTGTCGGTGTGGTGTAGACGGTCACAGTGCTTCCGCGCCCGCCGCCGGCGCGAAGCCGACCACGATCGCGAGCAATATCACTAGGTACCTCATCACACCACACCTCCCCATTCTACCTATCAGGTCACGCCGCGGACTCAGCGGGCATCGCCTCGGGGGAGGGGCCGCCCAGCAGAACCGCATCCTTCATGATCGTTTCGACCTCTTCCCGATCGGCGGCCGTCGGCTCCAACTCGACGGCGCCCACCGATCCCGAAATCTGCTCGGGACGATGCGACCCCACGATCGCCACGTGCACGCCGGGAACCGAAAGGGTCCACGCGATCGCCAGATGAACGAGGGAATGACCCCGGCGTTCCGCGAGCCGCCGCAGCCTGTCGACTACGGCGAGGTTTGTGCGGAGCGTGTCGCCCCGGAAGATCGGGCTCGTGCTCCGCCAATCACCCGCGGGGAACTTCGGGTTCGCCGTCATCCGTCCGCTAAGCAGGCCGTGCGCCAGCGGCCCGTAGACGAGGACGCCAATCCCTTGCTCCCGACAATAGGGCAGGACGTCGCGCTCGAATTCCCGGCGAAAGAGGCTGTAGGCCGGTTGCAGGGTATCGATGCGCCGGTACCGCCCCATTTCGGCGAGATCGGCGGCGCTGAAGTTCGAAACGCCAATGTAGCGCGCTTTCCCTTCCCGCACGAACCCGCTCAGCGCATCGGCCGTCTCGGCAAACGGCGTTTTCGGATCCGGCCAGTGGACCTGGTAGAGGTCCACATGGTCGGTGCCGAGAGCCCGGAGACTCTCTTCGATGCCCTTCCGGAGCCAGGCCGGGCTCGCGTCGCGGACCAGACCGTTGCCGCTCTGTCGAAGCCCGCCTTTCGTCGCGATCACAATCTTGTCGCGTTCGCTGCGCATCTTGTCGCGCAGCGCCGCGCCCAGCAGTCGCTCGGATGCCCCGAAGCCATATGCCTGCGCGGTGTCAAAAAAATTGATCCCCAGGTCGAGCGCCCGCTGAATGGTGGCGGTCTCCGCGGCCCCGTCCACCGCTCCCCAATCGCCACCCGCCTGCCACAGCCCCAACGCAATACGTGAGACATAGAGCCCGGTCCGGCCTAGATACGTGTATTTCACCGTGGTCACCCCTTTCTCTCTGAGGTTGGTTAGTCGCAGACCATCTGTTAGTGTCCCTGTCCGGCCGCTGAACCGGCGATCCCTCCGGGCGGCTGGGCAGAAAGAACCCCTGCCTCGGGACCGCCGGAGAACACCCACACGGCCGCGAGCAGCGCCAGCCCCATGACCATGCCCGAGAGAATCGCATACCACGAACGAGCGAATGGTGACATAGGTTGAGCCACCTCCAATCTCCCCAGTCAGGCGTCGGCTATACGCCAAGACGCGCGCACAGCGCGACGTCGCAGCTCTCATGGTTGCAGAGGCAGGGTCGACCGGCATCGTCCGGAAGGGCAACCTCGCCAGAGGCCAAAAGGGCAGCACTGGAGAGGTAGCGGAGCTCAACTGCAGGTAGACATCATCCTGTTTGCACAGGGGCAGGTCGCTTGCTAGTATGTGACTCGGGGGGGACCTCCCGGCATCTCGGCACAGCGGAACTGCACTCATCCCTCACGTGATCGCATTCACCTGGAACGCCTCTCCCGAGGTCGTGCCAAGCCCCCCGCGGTTGTCTACGGAGCTACTGGATGCCCAAGCCAGGTCGAGGATCGCAGGGATCCTTTCGCAGGACACCACCGAGCGCCCCTGGGACCCTGCCCTTTACCCTCCTCTCGGATCCCACGCCCCTGATCGGCCGGGACCGGGAACTGGAGGCCCTGCGCCACCACCTCCTCGGCGATTCGGTGCGCCTCCTCACCGTGATGGGGCCGGGCGGCGTCGGCAAAACCCGGCTC
>DASSXJ010000322.1 GCA_035703895.1 bacterium
CCACAACGCGCAGCCGACCCGGTTTGTCGTGATCGAGTCCCCCGACGTGAAGCGGCGGCTTGCCGAACGCATGGCGCGGCGGTGGCGCCCGGACCTCGAACAACTCCGCACGCCGGAGGCGGCGATCCACGTGGAACTCCGGTTCTCGCTCAAACGGTTCGGCGAGGCGCCGGCGCTGATCCTGGTCGGGTTCACGATGGACGAGATGGACGTCTATCCCGACCGCGCGCGCCGGGCGGCGGAGCACCTGATGGCCGTCCAGAGCGCGGCGGCCGCCGTGCAGAATCTCCTCTTGGCCGCCACCGCGAATGGGCTTGGTGCATGTTGGTGCTGCGCCCCGCTCTTCTGTCCGGGGATCGTTCGCCGGACGTTGGGGTTGCCCCGCGCGTTCGTCCCGCAGGCCCTCTTGACGCTCGGCTACCCTGCTCACACGCCGCCCGTGCCGCCGCGAAAATCGCTCGACGCGGTCGTCTCGTTCCTGTAGCCGCCGTCTCGACGTGATCACGGTCCTCTGCGGCGGGGTCGGTGGGGTCAAACTCGTGCACGGCCTCGCCGGGGTGCTCGCCGATCCATCGGAGCTCACCGTCGTCGTCAACACCGCCGACGACTGGGAGCATCTGGGTCTCCAGATCTCGCCCGATGTGGATACGGTCCTCTATACGCTCTCGGGCCTGGCGAGCGAAGCGCGGGGCTGGGGGATCGAGGACGACACCTGGACGGCCCTCGAGATGCTCGGCCGGTATGGGCTGCCCACGTGGTTCCGGCTGGGCGATCGCGATCTGGCCACGCATCTCGCCCGAACGATATGGCTGCGGGAGGGCCGGCGACCGACCGAGGTCACCGCAGCCCTCGCGGCCGCCCTCGGAGTCGTCCCGAGGATCCTGCCGATGACCGACCATCGCGTCGCGACCGTCGTGTGGACTCCGGAGGGGCGGCTGCCGTTTCAGGAGTATTTCGTCAAACGAGGGGCGCGGGATCCCGTGAGCGGGATTGAGTTCGAGGGCATCGAGCACGCGGTTCCCACGCCGGAGGTGATCGATGCGGTCCGGTCCTCCGCGGTCGTCGTCGTCTCTCCCAGCAACCCCCTCGTCAGCGTCGGCCCGATCCTGGCGCTGTCTGGAATGACACCCGCGCTCAGCCAGAGCCGGGCGCTCCGCATCGCGGTGACGCCCTTGATCGGCGGGACGGCGGTCAAGGGACCCACGGTGGAGATGCTGCGCGGCCTCGGCATGCCGGCGACGCCCGCCGCGGTCGCGGCATTGTACCGAGCGTTTCTCGACGTCTTCGTGCTGGACATCCGTGACCGTGCCTCGGCCGAGACGGTGACGGCCGTGCCGGTCGAGTGCGCCGACACGCTGATGACGGACTCCGCGGGACGAAGACGGCTGGCCCGGGCGATCGTGGACATTGCCGCCCGGCACGGCGTGGAAGTGCGCACGACGCCGGCGTGAGCATCGGTGCGATCGTCCCTCAAAAACCGCTTGCCATGGCCAAGAGCCGTCTCGGAGGGGTCCTCCCCGCCGGGGCGAGGGCGGCGCTCAGCCTCGCGCTCCTGGAACGGGTGTGCGCGGTGCTCCGCGCGAGCATGGGCATTGAAGACGTGGTGGTCATGACGCCGGATCCCGTGGTCGGGGCGTTCGCGGCCGCCCGCGGGGTCAGGACAGTACCGGACCCCACGCCCGGTTTGAACGCAGCGCTGGCCGAGGTGTTCCGGCCCCTGTCTCGGGGCTCCCGCGGGATTCTCGTGATTTCGGCGGACCTGCCGCTGCTGCAGCCGGTGGACATCGCCGCCATCGTCGCGGCCGCGGACCCTCGCACCCTCGTCGTTGCTCCGTCAAAGGACACGGTCGGCACGAACGCACTGCTGCTCCCATCGACCGTCGTATTCCGGCCGGCGTTTGGACAGGCGAGCCTTGCGGCTCACCGGCATCGGGCCGAGGCCCTGGGACTCCGGGCCATTCTGCTCCGCCGGCCCGGCCTCGCGTTCGACCTGGACACGCCGGCCGACCTTGCCGCATTGCGATCCGCTCAGACGTTCAATTCTTTGAGCGTCCCCGTCACCATGTAAACGACGCGCTCGCCGATGTTGGTGGCGTGGTCCCCCATTCGCTCGAGGGCCTGCGCGACCATCAACAGATGGGTCGCCCGCTGGATGTTCTTCGGGTCTTCGATCATGTAGGTGAGCAGCTCCCGAAACACTTGGCCGTAGAGGTGATCGACCGCGTCATCTTTCGCGGCCATCCGCTCTGCCAGATCCGGGTCACGGCGGACGAACGCGTCGAGCCCGTCGCGAAGCATCTCGTGGACCATCTCGGCCATCCGTGGGATATCGATCAGCGGTTTCAACAGCGGCTCCTCGGCGAGCCGCTTGGTGATCTTGCCGATGTCTTCCGCGTGGTCCGCCATACGCTCGAGGTCGATCGTCATCGCCCACACGCTGGCGATCATCCGAAGGTCTTTCGCCATCGGCTGCTGGGTCGCCATGAGCCGCAGGCACCGGTCTTCGAGCTCGAGGTGCAGCCTGTTAATCGTGTTGTCCGCTATGATCACGGCCTCCGCGAGCGTGGTGCTGCGCGCCTGGAGGGCCTCGATCGATCGGCGGATCGCGGTATCGACGAGATCGCCCATGCGGAGAAAGTCGTCCTGCAATTCCGTGAGGTCGCGATCGAAGGTTTCCCGTATGGTCATCGAGCTTCCCTCAGCCTTGGCGTCGGGAAGCACCTTCCCGAAAACCCGTCCATCCTCCTCTCGCGCCCGCTTCGCGGGCCCCGGATCCAGGACGGGCGGACGCGGTTAGAAGCAGACCACCCTGGAGCGATGCGGCCCCACGATGAATGCTCTGAGCGCGCCCACATCAGGCTGACCGGTGACCTCGTAGACCGGAATGGCGTCGGCCATCATATCGAGCGCCGCCTCCTGGGCGGCGGGCGCCGGAGGCTGTAGGTCCTGGACGCCGACACGCTTGACCATCCGTTGGAGCGCCGCCCGGCGAATGTCGGGGTCTAGCGGGTGCACCTCCCACCGCGCTTCTCCCCGGCGCCAGGCGAGCAGGTAGATGACCCGGAGGCATCCCGTCAGGCGAAAAGTGCCCGGTCCGAAAATCCGGTCGACCTCCACGTCCCGCTTCTCCTCGGTGGCCCACAGGGCGTCCGGACTCATGTGCTCATACCGTCTGCGGGCCTCTGGCGGGAGGAGCGCGGTCAGCCGAGAGAGGCGCAACAGCGTCCCGGGATTGACCCGGGGGATCTTGGGGACGCCCACCATCTCGACCTGTCCGTTGTCCGGTCGCACGAGGAGCCGGTCGTTGGTCACAAACTGGTAGCCCGCCTCGACCAGCGCCAGGGCCATCGTCGACTTCCCGGCCCCGGACTGCGCCGCGAACGCGACGCCCCCCTCTTCTCCCAGGGCGGCCGAGGCATGGAGCATGACGTACCCG
>DASSXJ010000323.1 GCA_035703895.1 bacterium
ACGACGACACGAGAGATGGCTGAACCCGCCAGTTGGCATCGAACGCGAACAGCGTTTCGTAGATCGGGAGCGTGATCGCGACGGTCAGGTCGGCCGTCGTGGCCATCGCGTCCAGCGTGAGGGGCTCGCCGATCTCGGCAATCCTGAGCGTCCCGCCGCGGCGAAGCGGCGCCGCGGCAACCGCCGGTACCCACCGCGATGCGGCCGCGCCGATGCCTGCCGCGGCGACCGTGCCGAGGAACTTCCGACGGGTGACCTGTCTCCTGCGCGCTTCTCCGTCCGTGGCCATCGTTGGCGCACCCCCCCGACCGTCAGAGTCTGAACCACCCCGCTCTGAGTACGTGGGCGCGGCATTCCATTCGCCGCGGCTCCCTTCCTGCTTGCCGGCGGTCCTACGCAGCGCCCCAGGCACGTTTGAGAAAGCTGGTCCAGTTGCCGTGCATGATCGCCGCCACGTCTCCGTGGTGGTACCCTCGCTGGGCGAGCAATGTTCCGACCTTCTGAAGATCGGCGATGGTATCCAGATCGTGCGCGAACCCTTCGCGGCCAACCCCGCCGTCGAGGTCGCTCCCGATCCCGACGTGCCGGCTCGCTCCGGCAATCTGGCAGATGTGATCCATGTGCGCGACTATATCCGCGAGGCTGACGCTCTCGTTGCTATCCCCGTTTCGCCACCCGGGTTTGAGCTGCCAGCACCCCGGGACCACCCCGATGACGCCGTCTCGTTCGGTGATGGCACGAATCTGCTTGTCGGAAAGCTGCCGCTGATGAGGATTGAGGGCGCGGCAGTTGTTGTGGCTCGCGTGGACCGGGCCATCATACCGAGCAAGCGCCTCCCAGAACGCCTGATCCGAACAATGTGTGAGGTCCAGGATGATCCCCACGCGGGCCATCTCGGACAGGAGAGGAGCGCCGAGCTCGGTCAACCCGAGCTCGCTGCCCGTTCCTCCCGCGTATCGTCCCGGCCCGAAATGCGCAGGTCCAATCAGGCGGAGGCCGCCTTCCCACCAATCGCGCAGCTCCGCCGGCTCGAGGACGGGGTCCGCGCTCTCCATGCTGATGACGAAGCCCAGGGGCGGCGGTGCACCGGACTCCTCGCCGGGATACCGGGCGTCCCACGCTGCCCATTCCGCCATATGTGCGTCGAGCTGTGCCGTGTTCCGAATGAGGCGGACGTGGCCTTGGCGTTCTAAGGCGTGGTAGTAGGCCAGCTGTCCTTTCGCGATGCCGTGCGCCTGCGCCGGCGTCGGAAAATCCATATGCGGTTCAGGATGTCCGGTCGACCGTGCGAGCACCGTGGCGAAACTCAGGGCAATTCTCCCCCGGCGCATCTCCGGGAAGGCAACCGTGCCCTGTGCGCGTCCCTTGCCCGAAGTGGATTGCTCTTGCGCACGGATTGTGTAGGCTGAGCTGAGAAGGTCGCGGTTCCCCTGAAGCGCGTTCAGCGAGAGATCGAGATGGCTGTCGACGATGAGCATGAGACGATCCCTCCATAGAAGAAGCCGCGAGAAGAAGCCGCAGCGGCTTCACAAAAAGCTCCGGTGTGACGCAGGTCATAGCGCCGCCGGCTTCGATGGGCTAAGTTCAAAGGAGAAAGCCAAGCAAAGGGGTGAAGAAGATGCGAGCGACCCTGACCGTGTTGATCCTGGTGGCAGCC
Organism: bacterium; assembly: GCA_035703895.1. Taxonomy (NCBI): domain Bacteria; species bacterium. Next base: position 1,658 of record DASSXJ010000323.1, read on the forward strand.
ATTGCCTTTTCCGCAGCGAAGGCATTTGCCTGCAGCGGCGCCACAGACACCCACGCATTTTTCGTCCCGTTTTTCTTCGGCGACGGCTTTGACAACACCACCTGCGCCAGTACGCTGCGCGCAACAGGATGTCACTGAGAGCGCGACGCCGAGTCGGGGGGGCACACGCTATTTCGGGATGGTCATCCACCGCTCGAGGGGCACGGGTTGGCCATCCGCGCCCCCCGGTTCTAGCTTTTCCCGATCGAACACGAAGGTCACTTCCTCCAGTTCGCGCGTTCCCTTGTCCGGCATCCTGTGAATGGACGCCACGGTGGCGTTACTGAGCCGGAGCGTCTTGTAGACCTGGTCTCCCTTTCCGGCGGTTGCACGGACAAACTCAAACTTGACTTCTCTCAGCACTTCATTGGTGTTCATCGCGCGAAAGAGCGCGGGAGATGCCGGTCCCCATTCCTTTGTGACCACGATCTCCTCATGCCGGCGCTTCCCGGCGGCCTGCCCGGTGGCAATATTCCCTGAGGAAGTGGGCTCGTAACTGAACTTCAGGCAAGGGATGCGCTGGCTGGGGAATGTTCCCGGCTTCGTGCCGGTGATCGTCATGTAGACTTCGTATGCGGCTTGGGCCGACCCAGCCACCAGGGCGAGGCAGCAGGTGAGAACCAGGGCAACAAAGACGTGCCGGCTCGTCGAATGCATCGTCCCCTCCCGGTATCCGCCACCAAGAGCCCGCGGATTTCGAAGGCACGTGGCGGAGTGTGGAACCCGCTTCGCGACAGACCCCCCACGGCCCTCTCCATATGCCGTCCATCAGCGGGACGTCAGATCGTGCGCGCCGGCCGGCGGAGGTGCCTGGTTACGTTTGCCATGATGGGGACGGTTCCGAGGAGGGTGGCGCCCCCGAGGAAGAACGCCGTCTCGACCCCCGACGCCGTGGTCACCAGCCCGAACACGATCGGGCTGATAATCGCTCCTATGCGCTGCACGCCTTGACGCATCCCGAACGCCACTCCCCAGAACTCCGCGCCGATCGATTCCACCATCAGGCTCATGGTCAGCGGCTGGGTGAAGCCGAGGCTCGTCCCCATCAGCCCCGACGTCAAGATGAGCGGCCAGAACTGCCGGAGCAGCGGTATGATCCCGAGCGTGACCGCCAGGATGGCCGTCGCGCCAACGAGCAGGGATGCGTAGCCGAACCACTCCACCCCCCGCGACAGGAACGAACGAACAATCATCGAGCCGAGGCTGATCGTGGCGATGATGATCCCGATCAGGGTCGGGGATAGGCCTACCTTGTGCAGGTAGAGTGGATAGAACGACTGCTGCAGCGTCTGCCCGCACACCACCATGAACGAGATGAAGAGAATGGCGCTGACCCCCCGCTCGCGCAGGATCTCGCCGGCGAGCCTGTGGGCCATCGCGAACGACACGGCGCGCCGGGGGGCCGCGGGCACGCCGCGGAGCGACCCGGCGATCGCAAACGAGGGGATCATCAGGAGCCACACCAGCGCGAACGCCGGCCGGTAGCCGAAGTGGCCGGTGATGGCGCCTCCGAGCACGGGGCCGATGACGGCTCCGGCCGAGTTCCAGAGGGAATAGTACCCGTAGTTCCGGACCCGCGTGGCCGGGGTGCTGGCCGCGGCGACCACCGCCTGTGAGGCCACCGCAAACCCGATGTTGGCGATCCCCATGAGCGCGTACGCGAGGGCCACCGGCCATACCGCATGCAGCGCCGTCAGAATCACGCCGGCAGTCGCGTACAGAAGCACCGATCCTTTCGTGATGAGGGCGGGGCCGCGCTCATCCACCAGCGCGCCGGCGTGGAGAGAGATCAGCAGGGGCACGACGCCGGAGAAACCGATGATCCCTCCGATGACGCCGACCGGCGCCCCCTGGGAGGCCAGGTACAGGGGGATGAACGGCGCGGCGACATACCACGCGGCGGTGGATATGATCTGCAACGCGTTGTTCAGCCAGAGGAGCGATCCCGGATCCGCGGCGGGTGGCGCGGCGCTCGCCCGGGCGGGGGGAACGCCGGTGCCGGGAGCGAGCTCGCTTTGAGATCCCGAGTTAACCATCAATCGCCCGGAGGTAACAGTTCACGCACCCCTGGCGGTTCTCCGACATCGCCGGGAGCACCTTCGCTTCAGCAACGATAGGACCCCGAGAGGCGGCCAGCGAACCCAAGAGCCGCGCACTACACGGCATAGGGGGTGGTACATGGACAGAGTCCAACGCAACGGGGGGACCTCAGGCATTATCACCGCTATCTGTCTTGCCCTCCTGTTCGTGCTGTTTATCTCCAGCGGTCTGGATCCTCAAGCGGCACAAGATCCCGCTAAAGCGCTTCCGATTATCGCACAGAAACCGGGCCTCTTTGGTGCGATCGGCGTCCTCGGGGCGCTGGCCTCGGGCTTCGGGCTTGTCTTTACGATCGGGCTCTTTGCCCGTCTGAGAGACCGCGCGCCGACACGAGCCGCCGCCGCCCTCGGCCTTGCGTTTGTGGGCCTGACCGCTCACGCGCTGGGGGCGTCGCTCCTCTCCCAGGGAGGACAGTTTCTCGTCGGCGTCTCCACAAAAGACCAGACGGCGGCCGGCCACGCGTGGATCGCGGTGACCGCGGTCGCCCAGGCCCTGAACGGACTCGGGAACGCCTTCACCGGCGCCTCCATTCTCGTTGCGGGATGGGCGGTCGTCGCGACGGGGGCGATGAGCACGGTCTTAGGCTGGATTGCGGTGGTCGGCGGCGTCGTGCAGCTCTTGCAATACTTCACCGCCGCGCCGCCCCTGATGGGCATTGGGTTCCTGCTGGCGATTGTCTGGCTTGCCTGGGCCGGCATCGAGCTGCGGCGTTCGCCGGCGTGATGCCGGCCGCGGGGGCGTCTCGGCGTCACGCTGGGAGGGTGGCGTCCGCGTGCTTCTGAAACCGCGGGATCACGTCCCTCGCCAGAAGCTCCATCGACCGACGCCAGAGCTTCGGTTGGTCCCAATCGTGCCCGGTCACGAGCAGCGTCCCGAAGTGGCCGGCTTCATCGCGCAGCGCGACCAATTGATCGAGCACGCGGCTGGGGCTCCCCGCAATGACCTGAGCGCGTTTGATCACATCGACGGTCGCCGCCCCATCGGTCATGTCGGGATCGGGCTTGAGCATGAACAGCGCCTTACGCGCCACGCTGAAATTGTGCCGGAAGAAGCTGTAGTAATACGATAGCGCGTTGTTCGAATCTGCAAGGTACTCTTCAGCCTCCGCGTTCGTCTCGGTGACGAGGACGCAACGCGCCACGCGCCATATGCTCGGGTCGGGATCTCGTCCGACCTGTTCGCATCCTTCAGCGTAGCGCTCCCACTGGCCCCGGAGATACCGTTGGTTGAAGAAGTTGCCGGAGATCGGAATCCACCCCCGCGCGCCGGCGGTTTTGGCGCTGGGGGAATTGGGCGTCACGATCGACAGCGCGATCGGCGGGTGCGGGAGTTGATACGGCCGTGGGACCCATCCGACCTTGAACCCCGGCCAGACGTTGTCCGTGAGCGAAAGTTTCCAGAACCGCCCGGGCAGTTGATAGGGCGGGTCCTGCGCCCAGAGCTTCAGCACCATGTCAATCGATTCGAGCAGCATCTCCGGGCGCACCTCGGAGGGAGGGAGGTTGAACATCTCCATGTCGCTCCCCAACCCCCCCGGGCCGATGCCCATGATGAAGCGTCCACGGCAGAGGTGGTCGAACATGGCGGTTTCTGCTGCGACGATGAGGGGGTGCGTTTGTGGAAGATTGAGGACCCCCGAACCGAAGCGAATCTTCTGCGTGCGGTCAATCACCGTCGAGAGGAACATGAGGGGAGAGCTGATACACTCGCTCCACGACGTGTAATGCTCCCCGACGAAGACCTCGGAGAAATCAAGCGTGTCGGCGAGGACGATGGCCTCCCGATCCTCCTCGAGAGCGGTGGTGTAGTCCCGGCTCGGGTGGTGAAACGGCATCATGAACAAACCGAGCTTGATGCTCACGGCGACCTCCTCTCACCCCCGTCCGATGAACGGCATCTTGGTCGCCATCACGGTCAAGAACTGCACGTTCGCGTCCAACGGCAGGCTCGCCATGTACACTACCGCGCGGGCCACGTACTCGGGGTCCATCCTCGGTTCGACGCGGACCGACCCGTCGGCCTGCACCACGCCCTCCACCATTCGCGCCGTCATCTCCGTCGCCGCGTTGCCGATGTCGATCTGGCCGCAGGCGATGTCGTACTTTCGGCCATCGAGCGAGGCCGACTTGGTGAGGCCGGTGATCGCATGCTTCGTCGCCGTATACGGCGCGGAGTTGGGCCGCGGGCTGTGCGCGGAAATGGAGCCGTTGTTGATGATGCGGCCGCCGCGGGGCTCCTGCTGCTTCATCAGCCGGAACGCTTCCTGGGTGCAGAGGAAGGTCCCCGTGAGGTTGGTCTCGACGACCGCCTTCCACTGGTCGTACGTCAGGTCCTCGAGTGGGAGGGGAGGCGCGCCGATCCCGGCGTTGTTGAACAGGAGGTCGAGCCGGCCGAAGGCCTCCTTCGTCCTGGCGAACAGGCGTTTCACCGACGAGGGGTCGGCCACGTCGGTGGGCACGGCCAGGGTGACCGACTCCGATCCCCCCGCCCGGATCGTGATGTCCAATGGCTCCTCGCGGCGGCCGGCAAGGACGACCGAGTACCCCTCCTGCAGCAGAGCCAGTGCCACGGCCCTGCCGACGCCCGTTCCGGCACCGGTCACGATCGCCACCTTGTTCGGTAATCCCATCTGCCAGACTCCTTCCTCTGCGAATGCTATCGGACGGATCCTTCGTCCGCGAGCCTCCCCTGGACGGCAAGGCGGGCCGCCGTGTGCGCCTCGTAGGCGGCCACGAACTTCGGCGACCGCTCCTGCAGGCGGCCGTGGTTGATCGCGCCGCTCCGCATCATGTAATCGTAGGCAAAGGGAATGGGATCCAGATGTAACTTCTCGCGCATGCGCTCATACCAAATGAAGCTGTGCGCCGCGACCTTGAGGAGCTTCTCGACCACCGGCCGTCTGGCCCGCTCGAACTCCCCCAGTGCCGTTCCGATATCCGTGTTCGCGGCCAGCGCCTGAGCGAGGGCGATGGCGTCTTCGAGCCCCATCCTCGTTCCCGAGCCGATGGAAAAATGGATGGTGCGGAGGGCGTCGCCGATCAGCGCGACATTGTCGCAGCTCCAGCGTTCGTTGGTCACGACCTTGAAATTGAGCCATATCGACTTGTTCGTAAGCAGCGGATGGCCGCCCAGATCGTCCCTGAAGGCCTCCTCGCAGTACCGGCGGCTGTCCTCCTCCGACATCACCGCCAGTCCCGCGTTGGCCCACGTTTCCGCATCACACTCCACGATGAAGGTGCTCGCGGTTTCACTATGCCGGTAGTGGTGCGCGACGAACGCGCCGTGGCGATTTTCCCGAAACGTCAGCGTGAGACAGTCGAACAGCTGATGCGTCCCGTACCACACGTACTTGTTAGACAGGATCTGAATGGCGGGGTGAAACCGCTGCCGGAGGGTCTCGCGCACGACGCTGTTCGCGCCGTCCGCCCCCACGATCAGGTCGCAATCCTGGAACGGCCCGAGATCGGTGACGCGAGTGTCAAACCGGAGCTCGACGCCGCGGCGCCGGCACTGCTCCTGGAGAATGCGCAACAGGTCGATCCTAGCGATCCCCGAAAACCCGAGACCGTCGATCCGCACCTTTTGGCCCTTCTGGACGATCGCCTGATCGTCCCAGGTTTGCAGACTCGATTCGATGTGACGGTAGGAGGGATGGTCGGCGGCTTCGAGATATGCCAGCGCTCGGTCCGAAAATACCACCCCCCATCCGTATGTCGCGCCGGCGGGGTTCTGCTCCACGACGCGGATGTCGTGGGCCGGGTTCTGCGTCTTCATCAAGAGCGCGAAATACAGCCCGGCCGGCCCCCCGCCCAGGATCCCGATCTTCACGACGAAAATGCTCCGGCGATATGAGCAGACGGCGGGGCTACGACGCGGCGAAGCGACCGTCGATGTCTTGTACGCGCGGCAGGGTTTCCTGCCGGTAGAGATGCAGCGCCTGGAGGACCGGGCGATCGCTGATGGCGAACAGGTCGGCGATCTCGTCTGACTCGTGGTCCACCGCCGCCCAGGAGGGGGTCACGAAGACGTCACCCGGCGCCCACTCGAAGAGCCGGCCGCTGATCACCGTCCGGCCGGTGCCCCTGAAGACGACGTAGATCGAGCTGCCGGTCTTTCGCCGTGTGGTGGTGCGCCCACCAGGGTAGACGCGGTGCATCTCGCAGGCGAACGTGGCGACGGCTGGGGCGCCGGTCAGCGGGTTGACGTACTCCAGGCTTGCCGTCGACCCACCACGGGCCCGGTGCAGGGCTTCCAGCGCACGGTCTGTCTCCTCCCACCGGTACCGCAGCAGCGGTGAGTGCGCCGCCGGCGACGCCGCCCCGATCTCGCGCAGGCCCACGCCGGTGAAGGTCTGCTCGGAGCGATTGTGGCCGTCGACCGGTTGCAAACGGTCCGGGTGGTTCTCGAAGAAGATCGACTCCAGCGTGGTGACGAGCGGCAGGTCGAGGCCGTCGAACCAGACCATCGGTTCCTCCCCGCCGTTGTTGTGGTCGTGCCAGTTCCAGATCGGGGTGAGGATCAGGTCACCGGGTTCCATGTGGACGGCGTCCCCGTTCACAGTGGTGTAGACGCCCGACCCGGTCATGACGAAGCGGATCGCCGAGGGTGAGTGCCGATGGGCGGGTGCCGACTCCCGCGGGCCGAGGTACTGGATGGCTCCCCACAGCGTGCTGCTCGTGAAGGGCAGCCCGCCGAGCCCCGGGTTCGCGAAGGCGAGCACGCGCCGGTCGCCGCCGCGCTCGAGGGTGACGATCTCGCCCGCCCGCTTTGCCAGCGGGAGGATGTCGCCCCACTTCCAGAGCCATGGCTGGGTGGTCGGAAGCGGGACCTCCGGCATCAGCTGCTTGGCGATCTTCCAGAGCGGTTTCAGGTCGCGCGCCGCAAGCGCCCCGCAGAACTCATCGTACCCGACCTCAACGGTATGCGCGGTGCTGATGTCGATCGTCATCGTTGACCTCGGGATCGCCAGTTTGGGTGCCGCGCTACTGAACCCGCACCCGACGCGGTCGCCGGGGCCGGCCGGGCGTTTCCGCCTGTGCGATCGCGTGATCGAGCATCGCGCGAATCGCCAGGAGCACTTCCTTTCCCGCGCTTTGGAGATGCGTCCGCACAACCGGCGGGATCGCCTCGTCCATCGAGAACCAGAACCATTCCTCGAGCTCCGACGCCCGTTTGAGTGGGCGCACACGACTAGCCATCTGCCGTCGCCTCCTTCCCAAAGGTGATCAACAGCCGCTCGCCGTCAAGGCGAGCTTCGTCCGCCTGGAGCCCGGCGAGCGCCCGAGGGAGGGAGAGGTTTCGTTTGTAGGCGCCCACGCGGACCATCAGTTCGTCCCCCTTCTGGGAAATATCGACCTTCCCCCGCTCCGTGAACGGGGTCGCGATGGACAGGATGTAGCGCTTGCCCTTGCGCTCCACCTTCTGGAGGATCCCCGTGTACAGGCGATCCGCGGGCTCATGGCCGGCGTAGAGGATCCGGGCCGCATCCAACAATCGGTGGCGGCCGACGATTTCCTGCTCCGCGAGCGGAAGCTCCAGGATGGGGAGCGGCGCGAAGGCCTCGTGGACCATCTCCCGGTATCGCCGTTGGGCCTGTGCCCAGGTCTGCAGGAACTGCCCGTCGACCGTCTGGGGCAGCGCCCGGTTAATCACCACCGCGTCCGTCGCGTATCCGAACAAGCTGAAGTAGGTGTACGCGCGTTGAGTCTCTTTGATCACGATCTTCTCTAAGTTGACGACCAGCCGGATCGATGTCGTGGCCGGGTCGGCCAGCAGCCCCCGCATTTCACCCACGTTCAGGATGAGATCCCGCACGGCCGTGAACACGTCATCGGTCGGAAGGGGGATGTCGACGAACGGTTGGACCACCGGACGGGCCACCCGCGTCACAGCTCGGTGAATTGGGAAGAGCTTTTCGAGCCACCATCGAGCCATCTCGGGGAAGCTCAAGAGCTGCATCGTCTCGCCGGTGGGCGCGCAATCCACGATGACGACATCGAACCGGTCTTCTCGCGCCACGGCCGTCAACTGCATTAGGCTGGCGATCTCCTCCATGCCGGGGAGGTTCGCCAGTTCATCGGCCACCACGTCGTCCAGTCCCCGGGCGCGGAGCACCGAGCTGATGTACCGTCGGAGCACACCCCAGTACTTCTCCAATTGATAGAGGGCGTCGACCTCCTGCCCCCACAGGTTCGTCGCGATTCGGCGCACTTCGCGTCCGATCGGGACCTCCAATGCGTCGCTCAGGCTGTGCGCCGTGTCGGTGCTGATGACGAGCGTGCGAAGGCCTTTCGCGGCGACCGCGAGCGCCGTCGCCGCGGAGACGGTGGTCTTGCCCACTCCGCCTTTGCCTGTGTACAGAATGATTCGCACGGACCGGTCTCCCCCACCTTTATCTTACACCGAGGGTGCGGGAGGGACCTCTGCGCCCGGACAGGCGATCGAGGGGCGCTGGGGCTACGATTGCGACGATTGGCGCAGCCGCGGATCGAGGGCGTCGCGAAGCCCGTCCCCGATGAGGTTGAACCCGAGCACCGTGAGCATGATGGCCGCGCCGGGGAACACGCCGACCCACCAGGCCGTGCGGAGAAACGCCCGCCCCTGGTTGATCATGCCTCCCCAGTCGGGGAGGGGCGGCTGCGCCCCGAAGCCGAGGAACGAGAGACCGGCCGCCGCCAGCATGGTCGTCCCGATGTCCAGTGAGGTCAGGACGATGATGGGCGCGATCACGTTTGGGATGACGTGGCGACCCATGATCCGCGGGTCCGAAGCCCCAAGGACCCGCGCGGCGTCCACGTACTCGAGCATACGCACGGAGAGCACCGAGCCTCTGACCAATCGGGCAAACCTCGGGATCTCATGGACCCCCACCGCGATCATCACCTGGGGGAGGCCCGGGCCCAGCGCGGCGATCACCGCCAGCGCGAGGAGGATGTCCGGAAACGCGAGGAGGATGTCCATCGCGCCCATCGCCGTTCGATCGAGCAGGGTCCCGTAGAAGCCCGCCAGCACCCCCACCGCGGTGCCGATTACCAGGCCGATGGTCACTGCGAGCGCGCCCACGAGGAGCGAGATTCGCGCCCCCCACACGATGCGGCCGAACTGGTCCCGGCCGAGCGTGTCGGTCCCCAGGGGGTGGGCGGTCGAGGGAGGGTGCAGCCGCTGCACGAGATCCTGTTGATCGTACCCCTGCGGGGCGAGCAGCGGCGCCGTGAGACTGACCAGCAGAAACCCTGCCGCGAGTACCGCCCCGAGGAGCACCAGCCGGCGGCGAAAGAGCCGCCGAAGGAACGCCGCGGGGCGCCGGCGTGTCACCCGGGAAGGCGCGCGGAGCGCTTGGGCGTGCGCCATGGGGCCTACGTGTACCGGATGCGCGGATCCACGAGCGCGTAGAGGAGATCGACGGCCAGGTTCACCGCGACGAACACGAGCGAGGTCGTCAGCATCGCGCCCTGCACCACCGGATAGTCGCGGGCCCCGATCGCGGTGACGATCAGGGCTCCGATCCCCGGCCACGCGAAGACCTGCTCGGTGATCACCGCGCCGCCGAGCAATCCTCCCAGGCGAAGCCCGACCACGGTGACCACAGGGATCATCGCATTGCGGAGCGCGTGCCGCGCGATCACGATCCGGTGGACGAGCCCCTTGGCGCGCGCGGTGCGGATGTAGTCCTGCCGGAGGACCTCTAAGAGGCTGCTGCGCGTCAGCCGGGCGATGATGGCGGCCGACGGGGCGCCGAGGGCGACGGCCGGCATGACCATCGATTTCAGCCCCTCGGAGGTCCAGATCGGGCCTGCGCGGCCGGACGCCGGGAGCCACCCGAGATAATAGGAGAACGCCAGCATCAAGAGGAGGCCCAACCAGAACGTTGGCGTGGAGATGCCGGCGAGCGCTCCCAGCGTGGCGCCGTAATCGTAGACCGTGTTCGGGCGAACCGCGGCGGCCACGCCCGCCCCCACGCCGATCCCAATCGAAAGGACCAGACTCGCCAGGGCAAGTTCGAACGTGTACGGGAATCGCGCACCGATCTCTGCCCGAACCGACTGGCCGGTGCGGATGGAACGGCCGAGGTCGCCTTGCAGGAGGCCGCCGAGGAACCGCGCGTACTGGACCAAGAATGGCTTGTCCAGTCCCAGGTGCCGGCGGATCAACTGGATGTCGGCGTCCGAGGCCTGCTCCCCGGCGATCAGTCGCGCCGGATCTCCGGGGCTCAGCCTGAGGATGAGAAACGCGAGCAGGGTTGCGCCGAGCAGCACCGGCAGCGCGGCGGCGAGCTTGCGGACGACGTACCCCCACATCTCACTTAAGCCAGGCGGCGGTGAAGTCCGAGCGGGCGGCCGTATGCACGTACCCCTGCAGCCGGGCGGTCGCGATCGCGACTTTGAGCTCGTTCGCGATCGGAATATACCAGACGTGCTGGTTGATGCCGGCGATCGCCTTCTCGTAGAGGAGCTTGCGGCGTCCCTCGGAGAAGGCGATAAGCCCTTCGCGCAGCGCCGCGTCGATCGCCGGGTCGCTGTGCTGCGCGTAGTTGGCCCGTCCCCCCGTCTCCGCGAGGGCGTCGAGGAATAGCGATGGCTCTCCGCTCGACTGGTTCCACCCGCCGAACGCGGCGTCGAACTTGCCGGCCCGGACCTCCGAGAGGTAGGCGGCCCATTCCAAGACCTTCACGCGGCAGTCGAACCCGACGGTATGCAGCCGGTTGCAGATCGCCTCAGACATCTCCTTGTCCATGAAGTACCGCCCGTTCGGGGAGTGAAGCGAGAACCGCAGGGGCTGGCCGGCCTTCTGGAGCACGCCGGCCGGGCCCGGCATCCACCCCGCCTGGGACAGCAGTTCCCGCGCGCGCGCCGGGTTGTACGCGTAGACCGGATAGCTCCCGGGCGACGGGTGGAAGGGGCTTTCGCGAGGGAGGATCGTGTCGGCGGGAGCCGCCATGCCGCTTGCCAGCGTGTTCACGATCTGCGGCACGTCAAGCGCGTAGGCCGCGGCCTGCCGCACCCGGCTGTCGTCGAATGGAAGATGGCTGTCGTTGAGCGAGATGTATCTCGCGCGATACGACGGCGCGCGATAGACGACAAAGCGCTTGTCCTTGGCAAGCCGGCCCATGTCGTCTCGATTGGCGCGCGTGATGTAGTGCACCCCGCCCGTTTCCAACTCGATCACTCCCGTGTTCGGATCCGAGATCGGGCGGATGATGATGCGGTCCAGCTTGGGCGCGGGCCCCCAATAGGTGGGGTTCCGCTCCAGCACCACCCGTTGCCCCTGCACCCACTGTCCCCACCGGTACGGCCCGGTCCCGACGGGATGGAAAGGGAAGTCCTTGCCGAGCGTCTCGAACGCCCGCTTGCTCGGAATGAACGCGCCGTTCGTGAGCATCACATAGTCCAGAAACGCGACATTGGGGTCTTTCAAGGTGAACGCAATGGTGGACTTGTCCAGTACGGCGATCTTTTGAA
>DASSXJ010000324.1 GCA_035703895.1 bacterium
GATGTCCTGCCGTCCGGCACGTATCGGCTGTCACAAACCGCGCGGCTCCCCGGTCTTAGGGATACAATCCGAACCGGGCGAGGTGCAACATGAACGACCACAGAAACGCAAGACGCGTCGTCGTGCTGGGCGCAGGCTACGGCGGACTCATGGGCGCGGAGCGCTGAGATGAGCCAGGCGCCGGTCGATCACCTGGCCGTCTTTCAAGAGCACCGTCCGCTGTTGTTCTCCCTAGCGTACCGCCTGCTGGGCCGCGCCACGGAGGCCGAAGACGTCCTGCAGGACGCGTATCTCCGGTTCCTGGGCGCGTCGCTCGCCGACATCGAGTCGCCGAAGGCCTACCTCTCCACCATCGTGACGCGATTGTGCCTCAACCAGCTGACCTCGGCCCGAGCGCAGCGGGAGACGTACGTCGGGCCATGGCTGCCCGAGCCGGTCCTCGACACCGACCATCCCGAATTGAACAGCCCGGAGGCACGGGCCATCGAATACGAGACGATCTCGCTGGCCTTTATGGTGCTCCTGGAACGGCTGACGCCCGCCGAACGCGCGGTCTTTCTCCTGCGGGAAGTGTTCGACTATGAGTACGGCGAGATCGCCGGGATCCTGGACCGATCGGAAGCCGCATGCCGGCAGCTGTTCAGCCGGGCCAAGGACCGCATCGCGGCCGAGCGCCCCCGCTTCGAGGCCAGCCCGGAAGAGCACCACCGCCTGCTGGAACAATTCACCCGCGCGGTGACGGGCGGTGATCTCGACGGCCTGATGACGCTGCTGGCGGACGACGTGACCGCCTGGGCCGATGGCGGGGGCAAGGTCCGCGGGGCCGCCCTTAGGCCGATCCACGGCCGCGCGAACGTGGCCCGCTTCCTCATCGGCGTCACGGCGCGATTCGCGCCGGCGGATGCACGGCTGGCGGTGGCGAACGTCAACGGCAAGCCAACGCTGCTGATCCGCCGCAGCGATGGCACGGCTGCCGTCGTGGTCAGCATCGACGTGGACCGGGCGCGGATCCGTAACATCTGGGCGATCGGCAACCCTGACAAGTTGGGCGGCGTGTGACCGTCTCTGCCGGCGCCGGAGGAGCAAGGAGCCGGTGACGCCCGTGTCTGAAGGCTACAGTCGTCGTTCGATGTAGATCAGATATCCTGCCAATACCAAACCGAATACCGCCGTGAGAATCCCCACGAGGTCGATGACGAACCCAGACGGTTTGAACGCTCCTGATTCCAGCTGGGTACGCGTCCGATGGAAACGCAGTAGGCCGGCCAGCGTCAACAACACGCCCGCAACGATGGCCATCGTCCCGAACCAGACTGAAAAGTCCGGCGTCCGTGACGCGCTCCCCGGACTCTGCGCGACTTGGCGCATGGCTACGGAGAACCGGCCGATCGCAAAACCGAACACGACAATGGCGATCCCCGTGCGCACCCAAGCCAGAAACGTGCGTTCATTTGCGAGGTGGTCGCGGGCGCGGTTGAGGTCTCCGCTCTCAGTGATTGAGCGCATTATTCGCGGAGAACCTGATGCACGAAGGAGATGGCGATCGATCCTTCACCAACGGCCGCGGCGACACGTTTGACATTACCGCCCCGGACGTCCCCCGTCGCAAACACGCCCGGCAGGCTGGTCTCCAGAAGGTGCGGAGGGCGCGTGAGCGGCCAGCGCGCGGCGATCAGATCCTCCGGAGACAGCGCCGGCCCTGTTTTGATGAATCCTTTCATGTCCAGCGCAACGCAGCCATCAAGCCAACCCGTGTTGGGGACGGCCCCGGTCATCAGGAACACGTGGCTGATTGTGTGCGCCTCGATCTGCCCCGTTTGATTGTTCCGCCAACGGACGCATTCAAGATGGTCGCGTCCTTCGAGCGAGACGATCTCCGTGTGCGGTCGGAAGACGATCGTCGGAGTCTCTTCGATGCGCCGAATCAAATACCGTGACATCGTTTCGGCTACGCCGCGGGATCGGACCAGCAGGTGAACACGGCTGGCGGTCTGCGCGAGATACACTGCTGCCTGGCCGGCGGAATTCCCTCCGCCCACCACGATCACTTCCTCTCCGTCACACACCTGCGCTTCAACGAACGTTGCACCGTAGTACACGCCCGCGCCTTCGAACCGGGAGAGGTTGTGCAGAGGGAGCTTGCGATACTCCACTCCGGTGGCGATGACGACAGCGCGCGCCGGCACACGGGCACCATTATCCATCTCGATCGCGTACGGTTTACGATCGCAGATGAGTCGTTTGGCGTCCTTCGCGATGACCACCTGCGCGCCGAACTTCTGCGCCTGTGTGTACGCCCGCCCCGCAAGTTCCTGACCCGAAATACCGTTCGGGAATCCCAAATAATTTTCGATCTTCGAGCTCGAACCGGCCTGCCCCCCAGGCGAGTTCGTCTCCAGCACCAACACATCGAGCCCTTCCGACGCACCATACACGGCCGCCGCCAATCCCGATGGGCCGGCGCCGAGGATGACGAGATCGCGCACGTGAGTCTGGTCGATCGCATCGTTGAACCCGAGGCACTCGGCGATCTGCTGGTTGGTGGGATTCCGAAGCACGGTCTCACCCCCACAGATCACCACCGGCACATCCGCGGCGGCGACATGAAAACGATCCAGCAGATCCTCCACATCGCCGTCGCGGTCGAGATCGATGTACGAGTACGGGTGGCCGTTCCGCGTCAGAAACTCCTTGATCCGGAGCGTCCCGGCGGAATGAGTGGACCCCACGAGCACCGCATCCCCGATGCCGCGCGCAATCAACTCCACCCTGCGGAGGATAAACGCGCGCATCAGGATCTCGCTGAGTTCGGCGTCGGTCTGAATCAGCGCCTGCACGTGTTCGCGATCCAGCTCGATCACCTCGCCTGGCTGGGTGACACGCACTCGCAGGATCGCACGGCGGCCGGAGATCGTGTTGACCTCGCCCGTGAACTGACCAGGACCAAGGACGGAGACGGAGGTTGCCGTCAGGCCCGAGGGACGCACAATCTCGAGTTCACCAGCCGTGACCACGAAGAACGGCACGACCCGGTCTCCCTGCTCGATGAGGACTTCGCCCCGTTGGATCGGGCGCAGGTGTCCGTGCGCATCGATGCGGGCGATCTGCGGCGCCGTCAAAATCGGGAAAATCCGGGTTCCAGCGAGCGGGCTAGCCGCAGGCTCGAGCGACACGAGCGATCACCCGATCTCGAGCAGAACGTCCGTCCCCTCGACCCTCACAGGATAGGTCGAGACGGCCTGGCTCGCAGGGCCTTTGACTACCTGTCCTGACGTGACATCGAACTTGCTGCCGTGCCAAGGGCACGTGACGATTGTCCCCTCGAGTGTCCCTTCGGCAAGCGGGCCGTGCCTGTGAGTGCAGAGGCTGTCGATGGCGTAGAATGTGCCTCCGACGTTGAACAGCGCGACTTGCTTGGCTCCCGCCTGCACCGCTTTTCCCTTGCCCGGCGGAACTTGACTGATCACGGCAACCTTGACCTCGGCCAATGGACCCGCCTCCTCTCGAGATGTGTGTATTTCCACTATACCCCAGAGCGTTTGGGCGGGGTGGCCCCTTCAGAGGACGATCTTGTCGATGTAACACCACCGCCAGTCCTCCCCGGGCTCGAACGATCGGATGATCGGATGGTGGGTGGCGTGAAAATGCCGCGTGGCGTGGCGGTTCTTTGAGTCATCGCAGCACCCGACGTGCCCGCAGGTCAAGCACAGGCGGAGGTGCACCCAGGT